>JBBRJR010000006.1:0-25994 GCA_038218865.1 Kapaibacterium sp. (SeqCode)
AATTGAGAAACAGGTGTAACGGACGTACCAAAGCCGCCCTTGGAAACAACTTCTCTCATTTCCTTTATGACAGCGGGGAATTTATCCAATACTTTGAAATCTCTCATCATTTGTGTATTAGCCGTCAAAGCTCCGCCCGGCATAGGTGAAAACGGAATCATCGACGAAACTTGTACTGCTTCCGGAGGAATAAAGTAATCTTTCAGTGTTTCGACAAAAATTTCTTCGTAAATGCGAATTTTTTCAATATCCAAGCCTAAATCAAACTTTTTGCCTTTCAAAGCATGCAGCATGATAATTAAATCAGGCTGGCTTGTGCCGCCAGAAACTGGGGCAGCTGCTAAATCGATGCCATCGGCGCCAGCTTCAAGTGCTGCTAAGTAAGCCGAAACTGACACGCCGGCTGTTTCGTGAGTATGCACGCGGACGTGAGTACCCTCTGGCAAAAGCCTTTTTGCCATTTTTATAGTATCATATATTTTTTGAGGATTAGCCGTACCACTTGCGTCTTTAAAGCAAACGGAGTGGAAAGGAATGCCTGCGTCTAAAATTCCTCTTAAAGTTTTTTCGTAGAAAGGAATGTCATGAGCGCCCGAGCAGCCGGGAGGCAAATCCATCAAAGTAACCACGACTTCGTGGTTAAGTCCGTGGTTAGCAATGCACTGCCCACTGTAAATAAGGTTGTTTACGTCGTTTAAAGCATCAAAATTACGAATAGTAGTAGTACCGTGTTTTTTAAATAATTTAGCGTGAAGGTCTATAACGTCTTTTGGTGCAGTGTCCAAAGCGACGGTATTGACTCCGCGAGCTAAGGTCTGTAAATTTGCATCAGGACCTACGACAGAGCGGAATTTATCCATCATCTCGAATGGATTTTCGTTCAGATAAAATACAGGAGCTTGAAATCGAGCGCCACCGCCGAATTCAAAGTGCGTAATACCAGCTTCTTTAGCTGCTTCGAGTGCAGGAAGAAAATCATTGAGCAAAACCCTGCCACCAAAAACAGATTGGAAGCCATCGCGGAATGACGTATCCATAACGTCTATTAATTTTTTTGCCATTTCGTTCACTTTTTTTTGTTTTTTAATAATGATTTATTGTTTCATGGTAAATCATGCTACAAAATTATAATAAACTTATATATTTTCAAAGGAAAATCTTTATAAAGATATAAATTTATCGATAAATATATAACGTTTATAATTTCGCAATATTTTATAATTTTATTTTTATTTTATTTTTATTTATTGTTACTATTTTCATTTATAGTCGTCTTAATCATAATGGAAGATATCGATTTCGAAAGAAGGGTATTGCCAATGAAAAATAAAATGTTCCGTTTGGCAATAAAGATTTTAGGAACCCGCGAGGATGCCGAAGAAGCCGTCCAGGAGACGCTTATAAAAATTTGGCAAAAACGCGATAATATCAAAGAGAATTCAAATCTCGAGGGATACGCTATTATCGTAGCTCGGAATCATTGTTTAGACAAATTGAAAACGAGCTACCACAAGCACAAAGCGGTGGACATAGAAAACCATGAGTTTTATCTGGACAGCCGAACGATTTCTCCGCAGAAGGATGCGGAATTCAAAGACGCAGCGCACTTAATCGATTTGATTATGAAGGACTTCCCTGAAAGGTGGCGAATGATTGTGCAACTGCGGGACATCGAAGGCTATACCAATGCGGAAGTTGCTGATATATTAGGCTTAGAGGAAAACGTAGTCAAAGTAACGCTTTCGAGGACGCGGAAAAAATTAAGAGAAATTTTGATAAATAAATATAAATACAATTATAATGAAAATTGAAGAAACATCATATAAAGATTTATTGGATAAATACTACGAGGGCGAAACAAGTCCAGCTGAGGAATTGCAGCTCGAAAGTCTGATTTTCCAAAGCAAAGCTCCCACGCCCGAAAAGGATTTATTTGATTATTTTGAAAGTGAAAAGCAAATTGAGCTTGGCGGAGATTTCGACGAAAAATTATTTGCGAAGATAAAATTTAGCCAAGAAAATCAAAAAGCTGGCGAGCAAAACTTTAATGATTTTACCCCAAAGCAAAGTACAGAGCCTAATCCTGAGAAAAAAGCTGTATTTTATCGCTACGCTTACCTTGCAGCTGCGAGTTTGGTGTTAATTTTTGCAAGCGTATTATATTTCAGCCAATCAAATAAAAAAGAGATTTCTTCGGTTAATAAAACATTGATTACCCAGACTCAGACTTTAGAAAATCCAGAGCAACAGCAAGAGCTTGCTAAAAGTCAAAAAGAGAATGATTTGGTGAAAATAGACGATAACAATTTGCAAAAAAGCTCGAAAAACTTTTTCAACAAAGAGCGTGGATTGGTAATAACAGATGAAAATTTGGGTTCACAAAATAAAATAGCACTAAAAAAAACTCAAGAAGCTTTTGCTTTGATAGCCGCATCGTTTGATGAGGCGGATGAAAATTTAGATAAACTGGAGTATATAAATAGCAGCTCCGAAATAATAAATTTTCTAAATACATTTAATGAATAATATAGGGTTGATTTGAAAATGAAAAAAATAATTTTAAGTTTGTTAATTTTATTGATGTCGCAAGTGCTTGCTTTTTCACAGCCGCAGGCGGTAAACTCAATAATGGACAAATACTCGGGCGAGGAAGGCTTTACGTCTATGACACTGAACGATGCCGGACCTTTGCTAAGGAAAGTCCAAGGCGATGACAAAGCCAAAGAGGCATTGAAATCCGTCAAAAAGCTCAAGATTTTGACTTTCGACGGCAAAAAAGGAAAGAACTTAGCCCTTGGCAAAGAATTTGCAAAGCAGATAAAATCTGCATCGCTGGCTAATTTCAATGAATTAATGTCAATGCAGGAAGGCTCTCGCTATTTAAAAATGTTTACAAAAATAGACGGCAAGTCCACCAGCGAGTTTATAATGTTCGTTACAGAGAGCGAGAGCGAAAGTTCTATTATTTATTTGAACGGAGATTTCACGCTTGCTCAAATTCGAGATGTGGGCAATGTCTTGCAAAAAAATCGCGATAGCCGAAAATAAGAAATAATATTTACAATTTATTTCTTTTAATATTCGTCTATTTAAAGTATATTTGTAAAATTGTAAATTATAGTATTATAAACAACTTTTAAGGGAATAATTGAAGTCAGCATTTGTACCAAACACTCCTCAAGGTGCTCATCGCCAGGGAAGAGAGCCACAGAGAAAACATAAGATCAACCATGAGATTAAAGTAAGCGAAGTCCGCGTAGTCGATATCGAAGGCAAGATGCTTGGCGTAATGCCACGCAACGAAGCTTTGCGACTTGCCGAAGAAAAAGAAGTCGATTTAGTAGAAATTGCGCCACAGGCTAATCCGCCCGTTTGCAGAATAATTGATTACGGTAAATTCGTTTACGAAATTCAGAAAAAAGAAAAGCAACAGAAGAAAAATCAAGTAGCTTCGCAATTAAAAGAAATTCGTTTCAAATGGCGTACGGCAACTCATGACTTCAATTTCAAAGTTAAGCATGCCCGCAGCTTTATCGAAGACGGCAACAAAGTAAAAGCTTCGGTTATGTTTCGCGGAAGGGAAATTACGCATCAAGAGATCGGCAAAGAGCTTCTCATAAAATTTGTTGAAGCGATGACCGACGTAGCGAAATTAGACCAACCCTTGAAATTTGAAGGTAAAAATCTCTCGGTCATACTTTCGCCGGAAAAGGGCAAAGTTAAAACTATCAAAAAAGATTAATAAAAATGATTTGAACTATTGCCGCAAACTTTTCCACAGAAATGTTTGCGGCATTATTTTTTTAAGGTGAAAAATGGAACAAGTAAAATTATTCAGATCCGCGCGGATTACGATTTCTTTTTCAATGCAATTAAAAGGCACGCCCGATAAAATTTTCCCCTTGCTTTGCCCGGCACGCGAGTATGATTGGATAGAGCCTTGGGCTTGCAATTTGATATTTACATACACAGGATACGCCGAGCAAGATTGCGTCTTTCAAACTGATTCGCCTGGCGACGGTGGGCTTGAAACATGGGTCGTTACTCGCTACGAGCCTAATAAAACCATTCAGTTTATTCGCACTAATAAAATAAAAGTTATCCGATATACAATCGATTTGATTGATAATTTGGACGGCACTTCTTCGGTGGTGTGGGAGCAACTAATTACAGGACTTAACGACGAAGGTAATAAGTATATTTTTGAATATACAGATGATAAATATGTCGAACAGATGAGTAATTTAGAAAAAATGCTGAGCTATTATCTGGAAACCGGCGAAATGCTGAAACTTGGGAAAATGGGATATTATTAATAGGGATTTGATTGATTTTCCGCCTGAATTAATAGAAAACTTTAGTTGGAAACCGTAAAAATATTGGCGCGATATATATGAATATGATTGACAGGTATATACTTAAGCAATTTTTAACCACATTGATATTTGCAATTGTGGCTCTTTGCGTTATATTCCTCGTTGTAAATCTGATGGAAAATTTAGATGATTTTATCGATCAAAATGCAAAATTATCTATCATTGCCCAGTACTATTTATCTTTTTTCCCTGAGATATTGAAAATACTTACACCCGTTGCCGTACTTATTTCTACGCTTTTTACTATCGGGCGGCTATCGAGCAGCAACGAGCTGACGGCTATGAAAACCGGCGGAATGAGTATTTACCGCTTGATGATTCCTTTGATAGTATTCAGCCTTGCTCTTAGTTTGGGGCAATTATACTTCAACGGCTGGATTGTCCCGCAAGCCAATCAGAAAAAAATAGAAATTGAGCAGGTATATTTGAACAAAAGCAAAGCCAAAGCTGGAACTTTGTTTAATTTATTCTTCCGCGATACACCCGCGCGAAACGTAATGATGCAATATTACCAATCCAACGAGCGCAGCGGCTATCAAGTCGGTATAGAAGATTACAGCTCGGAAACTTCTCCACGACTTACCTCGCGCATCGAAGCCGAGCGCATAACCTGGCACCAAAATCATTGGCTACTGATTAAAGGAATTAAGCGAAAATATAATAACGGAGAAGTTACAACTTCCAGATTCGATACTCTATCGATAAGCCTTAACATACGGCATCAGCAATTGGTAAAATTAAAAATGCTGCCGGAGGAAATGAATTTCGACGAGATGAAAGATTATCTCAAAGTACTCGAAATGGGTGGCAAGGACACTCGGCAGGACAAGATAGATTACTACGCCGGATTCGCCTTCCCATTTGCTAATTTTATTGTTATACTTTTTGGCGTGCCTTTTGCTTCTGTAAAACAAAAAGGCGGAATAGCTATTCAAATCGGCGCTGCTATGGTCATTGTATTTGCTTATTTAATTTTCACTGAAGTCAGCAAAACAATAGGGTATGCCAATAATTTAGACCCGATTCTTACGGCTTGGAGCGCCAACGTTATATTTTTCTTTGTCGGAATTGTTGTTTTGATTAAGACAAAGACTTAAACAGATAAGTTTTTATAAAAATAACTTAATAAAATGAATAAAATCGAAAACTTCGGAACTTACGAGGGACGAGAGCTTCTCAGGCAAATCTATCGCGAACTTCGCTACGAAAAGCAGCGGGGCAGCTTTTCGTCGCTCGCCACTACTTGGAAAATCGCCACCAGCGAAATTGAATTAGCAAAATATTGCAAGCAAGAAGTAACGATAATGCACAGCCTCGGGTTTTTCAAAGGCACTTCACTTTGGCTCGAAGAAATAGTAAATCGCTTTTTTTTCTCAACTATAAACTCTTTTGTTTACTTCGGAGCAGCAGTACTTTTGGTGCTTATCGGCGTTAGGCGATTTTCGGACAACGTCAGCGATGATATAGTCATCTATGGAATTATATTCGAAGCTGTATTGCTTATTTTTATGTTTTTGATAATGCTTTTCACGCCAAGCGATGATTTATTCGAGGACAATGTATCCGACAACGACATACAGCACTCAGATTTATTGACCGAAGTGGGCGAAATAAGCCGCGATTTTGCAGCTGCGACAGTGCAATTAGAGCAAATTACTGACCGCTTGGCTACTATGATTAATTCGCAAAAAGAATCCGTAGTTTTACTGACTGATTTAATTTCCCATTCCAAAGACTTAGCCGAGCCTAATCCAAAAATGATTTCTACTATGGCTGAAACAAATGTACTTTTAGGGCAATTCCAAGAAAAAATAAATACGATGGTCGAAGCGATGGATAAAATCCAAAGTGAAGAAATTCGCTCCGCCGTACGGCAAGAACTTGAATCGATGATGATTAGCAAATATCAAACTAAATGAAAAAAAGATACAAAATAAAGAACCGCCGCTCGGTAGAAATTTATTTTGTGCTCTACTTAGCAGCACTTGTTTTCCTTATTCCAAAAAACGGTAATCACTCTGGAAGTAATAATGGAATTAGTTCAATGGAGCTTCCTTTTTCGATTAAGCCCGAAAAGTCAGTATTGTTTTGCCGAATGGCTATAGATTCGGTTCCTCTCGTGTTGCATCTCGACTCGACAAATACGATTTACCACACCGGCGAAATTAATAATATCAAATATGGATTCGTAGTTGAAGATCAAGTTTATAAACAAAAAATTTCGTTGGCGCCGGATTTGAAGTCGAGCAATCGTTTTTTTTCTGTTAGGAAGAATACGAAAGATGAATCTGTGTTTTTTAAGTGGCAGCCGCCTATGGATGACCACCTTAATAAGTCTTATCTGGTTTATGTAACCGCGACGGGCAACTTAAAATCTAACAATCGTCAAGTTACAGCTCGCTCGCAATTTACGTTGATAATTAATTACTATGATAAAGAAACTGGCATGCCCATCGTAGCCCAAGAACCGCCAATTATAGTAGAGAATCTGCCGGATAATACGATTGAAGTAAAGCCTAATTTAAGTGATTTTAATTTGAGCCTGCGGTACGACTACGTTCAAACAATTGCCTACCAAGAGTGGGAAAATCAGATTTTCATATTAGGCGGGCTCAATCCGCTGACTGATTTACTGAAAAACCCGGACATAAGCATAACGCATAATCCTGAAAACAATGGCGGGAGCGTTTATATTTCTAATTATTTTACCAACGGGATAGTCCTGAAAGGAAAATCACCTGCTTATGGTTCGATTGACGTAAAAGTAACGCTTAAACGAAGATTTGACAATAAAGAAGCGGGCATCTCATTTAAGGTTTCGACGTTGCCGATAGGCAATCCCGAGATAGCCACAGAAATGTATCCGGGCTTGGCTTATCGCATAAAGCCAAATTTGCCATTCATTGCTGGGCAAGAAACCAAAGCCCAACTAAAAGAAGGGGATAGGATTAGAGCTCAAAGCCCCACGGGTGAAGATTTTTCTTTTACTCCTCAGCTTTCCGATACAGGGAAAGTGCTTATATTCGAGCGATATATTAATAATAATATCATCGGGCAGCGGTATAAAATTAATATCGAGAGCTTCCCCGTGCCGGCAATAGTCAAACTGACCAAGATTGCACAGCAAACTGTACTTTTGCAAACCAACGCTTACGGCTACCACAACACCCGCGAAAATACGGTGTCGAAACTTGAAATTAGCGGCAACGGCACTTTCCAAGAAAGATTCGGACAGTATAAAGCCGACAGAAATAATAATCTATGGACACAATATTTTGAAATCGTCCCCAAAGACAACAGTAAACCATTTACTTTCAAGGTGAAAGCGATTGATAGGCGTGGCGTAGCAAGCGAAGTGCAGGAGTACGGAGAGTAGATATTTTCTTTTACAATTTAATCCATCTTATTTAATTTAAAACTTGTTGAAATAACAATATTTGATTAATTTGCTTATTACAAAATAATATTATATAGTAAAGTATATGTTTAAAGCGGAATTTGCAAAATATAACCGTAGAATGCCATTTCTCGAATTTCTTCAATCTCTTTCGAAAGACGAACAGGTTGATGTTACATCTGCTATTGATAATCTGCTATTGATAAATTGTTAGAACTTAAAAATACAAACAATAGAATTCCTGAAAACTGTCTAAGTATTTAAGAGATGGGATTTTTGAAGTAAGAGTTAATCATGTAAATAGAATTTCTCGGTCGCTGTACTTTTTTGAAAAAAATGGTATCTTAGTATTTACAAATGGCTTCATTAAAAAAACTCAAAAGACACCTCAAAACGAAGTGGAAAGGGCTTTAAATATAAAAATATTTCACCAAAATAATGAGAATGACAATGCTAACTGAATATGAAAAATATAGAGAACAATTATTAGACAATCCTGAGATGAAGGTCAAATATTTTTTAGCAAAAGAAAAGCTGAACCTCGACTTAATAATTGATTCAATTGATGAAGCAGTAGAAAAGCAAAGTTCCTACCAAACGATTCAGCGACGTGTTACTAAATTGCGCAAACATATAGCATCGCTTAGTTTATAAAGTTTGATGAGCTAAAAATATGGAATTTTATAATTATTCCTATTTCTTTTTTGCTATAATCATCACATTCGGATAAAAATATCCGGACTTGTCAATCAAATCAATCCAATACCCATTGATATTTACAACAAATGAAATGACTATCCAAACAGGGAAAAGTAGAGAAAGAATATATCGCATTGTTTTGAATGAATATATGAAATTCAAATAGTTAAACCCGGTCAATGAGCCGAAGCCGCCTTGCTTTCTTACTTCAACTACCTCGTAATCATGCCCGAAAATCTCACGCAAGCCCCAAACGGAGAAGCGACGGAAATCATAGGGAGAGCCATGCTCGAACTCGATAAACGGCAATGTAGCTAAAAATGTCCCGCCCGGCTTTAAAACGCGCAGTATTTCTGAGCAATATAAATTAAAATCTGTTACATGCTCCAAAGACTGTGTGCTGATAACGCAATCGAATGAATTATCCTCTAAATCCCACTTGCCAACGCGCGGTGCAATAACGTCAACCTCTGGTCCGGGGAAAACGTCCAGCCCTATATGCTCTCGTGCATTTGTCAAAAAATGTGCATAAGGCTTGTCGCCACAGCCAACGTCCAAAACGCGCCCCGTCAATGTGGGCAGGTATTTCTTTAAATCATTGACTATATGCCGGCTGCCCAGCCAATTGTAATGCAATATATTGCAGTGCGGATTCCTTCCGCAAATTTTATCGTATAGATTAAAAAATTTGTCGCGTATGCTCATTTTGTTTCCAATAAAAATAATCTTGCAATTTAATATTTTTTTTCTTTCTTTTTATAATTTATTTCTATCCTTTATCCATATTATTTCATTTTTGAATTATTAATGGATAAGTGGAACTTTTGCCAGCGGAATTCATCACAATGAAATACGCGCCCTGCGCCAAGACCGATACATCATATCTAAAAAAATGCTTGCCGTAACGTAAATCTATATTATTAGCTAAACTAAGCACTCGCCGACCGGCAAGGTCAAACACTGCTACATCGCAATTGGCATCTTCAACTATATTTATTTTAATATTGATAAATCCTAGCGAAGGATTAGGCGACACGCCCCAAATCTCGTTGTGCTTTGGATGCGAACGGTAATTACTTCCCCACGAAAAATTATCTGCTTTGCGGCGGGCTTGGTCAGCACTGCGAATAATTTCTTCAGTCGAATAGCCACCGATTATAGCAAATGCAAAGCTTTTAGTAGCACCAGGCAAGAGGCTTTCCTCGCCACCAGAGATAACCATTGAAACGTCCGTTAGTGCTGATGCAGTTCGCTTTAAGCCGCTCGAGAGCACCATTAATTTTTCACGATAAGAAAATCCATCGTAAACGCCAGGATTCGCTTCGGAATTGCCGTTGTTATCCATTGCAAAAAAATTAACTGGCATGTCGCTAAGCATTATGCAGCCGATAATAGGCGCTGTATCGTTGTCTAAATATTTAACAAATCCTATATTATTAAGCGTATCCCACCAAGCGTAATTCCTTTGTGGTGAGACCAAATCCCAATCAAAATAAAGCCCTGCGAAGACCGAATCCATTGGCTGGGAGGTAGTATTAGTCAAATTATATACCGTAAATATAGTATTGTCCAGCTCCGGCTCAGCGAATTGATATACATTTTGAACAATTTTCACTTTTGGATTTGCCGCATCCAACTGCGGAGCTTGAAAAAATGCAATGCCGTCCTCTTGCGAGATAACGCCCGGCTTTTGCGTTAAAAATGAAGCGTCGGAAATAAAAGAACGATTCTTCAAAAGCTGACTGGATGAGCGGGCGCAATCATATAGCGTGGTGTTATTCAAGGCAATCATCAGTGAGCCTTCGTACATAAGGCTCGCGGAGCTGTCCAGTCGCACGCCTTCGCCTTGGCGATTGTCAGGATAATCATTGTAGCCAATATTGCCTGTACTATTGAAAGTAGCTGTAATCCTATTGCTTCGCATTGTTTTGTAGGACGGCGAGAGCGTTAAAGTAATAGCATTTCGCGAGATATAGCCGTCAGCAGCAGTTATTACAAAAATTAAATCGAGCTTTTTGTCAAGTGGTATGCCCTGACGAATTTTAAAACGAAACGGCGCACCAGACGCAAACACTTGCATTTCAGCTAAATCGCCAACATAAATCGAATCTTGTATCATATCGATTAATCCCACTTCGGTGGGATTAAGTCTGACTACTGCATTTTTTGCGCTATCCAAGTAATTTATTAATGTAAAACTAATTTCTACTGTTTCGCCTTGCGATAACTCGTTGTCAGCAAATTCCTCGCTTATAGAATGCGATAATAACGAAAGCGAAACAGTTGCGTCGCTGCTTAGTACTTTTTCGGCGTTCACTCGCCCGCGTCCCAACTTGCCAGCATAGAACTCATTTAGCGAATCAATATTATCCGATTTGGCTTTTAAGATTTCTCCAATTTGTACACATGATTTCTCGGGATACTTTTGGAACGCCATAGCGGCAACTGCAGCTGCCACGGGAGTTGCCATCGACGTACCGCTTGCAAATTGATATGTATTATTCGGGATAGTCGAATAAATATCCACGCCCGGCGCTGATATGTCCACAGACGTATGGTAATTCGTAAAACTCGCGGCAAAGTCATCATTGTCAGTAGCGGCTACGGACAAAACATTTCGGTGGCTTGCCGGGTATTGCGCTGCGTCTTGGCTGTCGTTGCCAGAGGCTGCGACTACGAGAGCGCCTAAGGACGTTGCCTCATCTATAATTTCTGCCTCAGCTTCCGAAAAAGAGCTGCTACCCCAAGAGCAATTGATTACGCGAGCGCCCATAACGGCTGCGTAAAGTATGCCTTGGTAGCCGTTTATTATCGCCGTTGAAAACTGACTGTCGCCTGCGACTTTGACCGGCAAAAGCACAGCATTAGGCGCTAAGCCCGCTATGCCCGTTATGTTGTCCGCAGTGGCGGCGATGATTCCCCCAACATGTGTTCCATGAAAATGACCCGGCTGAGTAAAATTGTCGCCCTGCGCCGATGAGAAATCCCAGCCAGCGAAGTCATCGATATAACCATTCAAGTCATCGTCTATGCCATTCGCGCTTTTGTCAAGCCCAAGAGAGTCCAAGCCCTGTTCGCCCGGATTGTAATATATTTTGGCTTTTAAATCATCATGATTCTTGTCAATCCCAGTATCGACTATTCCGACAATTATCTTTTGCGAGGAATCTATTAAATCCCAAGCTTGAAGAGCGTGTATAGTTTCAAAATAATACTGCAAAGCAAAAGATGTGTCATTTGGCGGCTCGGCAAATAATTTATTTTCAGGCTCAGGCTCGGCGAATGCAACGCCTTTGACTCTGGACAATTTCCGAGCCGCGACTTGCGGCGGAATATCTGAAGCGTAATCAATGACGGCGATAAGTTCCAAATGTCTATCAGAATTTATTCCGCTTGATTTCGATCTATTTTGGCGTTTTTTTTGTTTTAGGGCAAAAAGCAATTTGTCGTCGATATACGGAGAAGAAAAGTTACTGTCAATTATAAAATTAAATTCTTCGATATTTCCGTTCCTTTGAGCTTTCAGCCATTTTTCGGCAATTTCTCCGTCTGGTTCAAATTTGACAATCAAGCGCGAGCGCTCCAATTGTTGAGCTGTTAAAGCCGACAAAGGAATAATTAATAAAAGAATAAAGAGGAAATGGAATTTCATAAATTTAATTCATGATTAGAAAAGTATTACAACGAAACTTCCAAATTAATAGTTTGTTAAAAAAGGAAATTTGTAGTAATAGCTAATAAATTACAGAAATATAATAAATGAATAAGATATTTATAAATATAGAAAATATAAAGGCATAGAAATGTTAGGCAGAGCTAATACGAATTATAGTCAAAAATATTTTTTGAAATATTTTTTTATTATAGAGCAATTAATTAAATTGCAGTACATTGAAATAACAAATTACTTAAAATGCTGAAAATCTAAAAAATAGGACACAGCTATGGTAACAGAATTTGGAATAATTCTTATATTTTTTATTATCGGAATACTATTCGTTGCGGTAAGTTTATTTACATCGGCACTTATCCGCCCACACAACCCGACGCCCGAGAAATTGACGACGTACGAATCAGGCGAGGAGCCAATCGGCAGCCCTTGGGTGCAGTTCAATTCCCGCTTTTATCTTATTGCGTTGGCATTTCTAATCTTCGAGGTGGAGTTAGTCTTTTTGTTCCCTTGGGCAGTGGTCTTCAAAGGATTAGGCTGGTATGCGTTTTATTCGATGACCTTTTTTGTAGGAATACTTATACTCGGTTTAGCTTATGATTGGGCTAAAGGCTACTTGGAATGGGATAAACCACAGCCAATAATTCCTATCTTAAAAGATTTGATAATGACTCGCGAAGATTTTAGAAAAGAAAAAAAGATAACGGAGTAAAAAATGGGACTCTTAGATAAATTAGATAATCCTTACAATACTGATGGCGGTATAGTCTTAGGTACTCTGGAGGATTTGCTGAATTGGGGACGCTCCAAATCCGACTGGTATCTCCAATTTGGTTTGGCTTGCTGCGCTATTGAGTTTATGGCGCTTAACGCATCTCACTTCGATTTGATGAGATTTGGCTGCATTCCGCGTACGTCGCCTCGCCAAGCAGATTTTATTATTATCAGCGGAACGGTTACGCTGAAAATGGCTGAACGCATCACAAGGCTTTACGAGCAAATGGCAGAGCCAAAGTACGTTTTGGCTATGGGCTCTTGCGCTAATTCCGGCGGACCTTACTGGGAGCATGGCTACCACGTACTAAAGGGCGTCGATAGAATTATCCCCGTGGACGTTTACGTGCCGGGCTGCCCGCCACGCCCAGAAGCATTCTTCGAGGGAATGGTGAAATTGCAAGAGAAAATCAGCAAGCAGAAAATTTTTGAAAAAAGAGCGCGCTTAGCCGAAGAAGATGCAGTTCTCAAATCAGACAACCCTAACGAAAGCGAACTTCCAGCAGGGTGGGAAGAAGTAAAACACTAAGCAATTTATTTACTTAAAAATAAATTTATTTATTTAAAAAAATAAGAAATATGACAGCTAATAAAATTTATGAAAAGCTAAAAGCTGAGTTGGGCGAAGGAATCCAAGAATTTGTCGAAATGCCTCTCTCTGACCCGTTTATAGTTGTTTCTCGAGACACTATACTCGAAGCCTGCCTTGTGCTTAGAGATGAGCCTGAGTTTTTGTTTGACTATATGGTCAATCTCTCGGGCGTCGATCAAAAAGATAGCTTCGCGGTCGTTTATCATCTATATTCTATAAAGCTTAATCATCGCGTTGTGATGAAAGTGATTTTGACAGATAGGGAAAGCCCGTCGGTGCCGTCAGTTGAAAGAGTTTGGAAAACGGCAAATTGGCACGAAAGAGAAACTTTCGATATGTTCGGTATCACGTTCGATGGGCATCCGAATTTGATTAGAATCTTGACGCCATACGATTGGGTAGGGCATCCTTTGCGTAAGGACTACAAAACGCCTGATTTTTACAAGGGCTTGAAAGTTCCTTATTAATCAAAAATTGAAAAAAAACATTAAAATAAAATTTTTATAGGTTCAATAGTGAGCGAAGTAAAGACATTTGAAATTGATTTCGGTAAGGTACATTCGGAAAGAATGAGGCTTAACGTCGGGCCACAGCACCCTTCGACGCACGGCGTACTGCGGTTGGAAGTCGAACTCGACGGCGAGATAGTAACGGAAGTAATCCCGCACATAGGATACTTGCACCGTTGCTTTGAAAAACATGCCGAAAACATGACTTACCCGCAAGTTATACCGTACATTGACAGAATGGATTATATTGCAGCAATGAATAATGAGCTGCCCTATGTCCTTGGTATGGAAAAGTTTCTGGAGATAAAAGTTGCCGAAAAGATTGATTATATCCGCGTTATTTGCGCCGAGCTTAATCGAATAGCAAACCATCAGCTTGCAGTTGCGACATTTGGCTTGGATTCTGGTGCTTTTACGCCGTTCTTATTCTTCTTCCGCGACAGAGAAATGATTATCACGCTGTTCGAGAGGCTTTCTGGCGGGCGTTTGCTATATAATTATTTCTGGATTGGCGGACTGATGAACGACACACCGGCAAACTTTGGAGACGATTGCATGGATATTGTCAAGCAAGTACGCGCCACTAACGCCGAATCATTGAATTTACTGATGTACAATGAAATATTCATCAAGCGTACGGCGAATGTAGGCATTATGCCCGCAGACGTAGCCGTAAACTACGGCGTCTCCGGTCCAGTGCTACGCGGCTCTGGCTTGCCCTACGATTTGCGCCGATCTGAGCCATATTCAATTTACGACCGCTTCGATTTTGATGTATGCGTCGGCAAAGGTGAAGTTGGTACTTTGGGCGATTGCTGGGATAGAAATATCGTTCGCATGAATGAGATGGAAGAAAGCTGTAAAATTATCGAACAAGCTGTAGCACAAATGCCAAAAGGCTCGTGCGACGTTCGCGAATTTGTACCAAAACGCATTAAGCCAGCAAAAGGCGAATTCTATACTAAAGCTGAAAATCCTAAAGGAGAATTAGGCTTTTATATAGTAAGCGACGGCTCGCTAAAGCCAACGAGAGTACGCTCACGTGCTACGAGTTTTGTAAATTTAAGCGTTTTGCCTGAAATTTCAAAAGGCTATATGATAGCTGATTTGATTATGATATTAGGCAGCTTGGATATAGTTTTGGGCGAAATTGATAGGTAAGGTGGCAGGCGGTAGGAAAGAATGGCAATAGGCGGCAGGCGGTAGGCGTTAGGGAAGAAAGTTCTTTCTACAGCGCAGCCTACAGCCCAAAGCCCAAAGCCTGAAAAGTAGAAAATATTTTTGAACTAAAATAATAATAGAAAATGGAACAAACGAACTTTGTTTACAATTTAATAGGCAACAACATCTTTGCTTTTATCATAGTAGCAGTACTGCCTATGTTCTTTTTGTTGCCTTATGCTCTCGTAGCAATTTTAGGTGAACTTAAAATATCCGCATGGATACAAGAGCGCGTAGGCCCGATGCGCACAGGCTGGAAAGGCGTTTTGCAGCCACTCGCGGAAGTTGTAAAATTGTTGCAAAAAGAGGATATTACACCCGCTGCGGTCAATAAGCCATTGTTTAATTTGGCTCCGTTTGTTATGTTTGCTGGAGCTTATGCCGCTTACGCTGTGATTCCTTTTAGTTCGCAATTTATACCTTCGGGCATAAATATCGGATTGTTCTATGTCTTTGCCGTAAGCGCTTTTGGCGTTATTGCTATAGTAATGGGCGGCTGGGCGTCTAACAATAAGTATTCGCTCTTGGGCGCCATGCGTGCCGCAGCACAGATGATAAGCTATGAGATTCCAATCGCCATAGCTATTTTGTCCATTGCTACTTTGGCTGGTTCGCTGGACATGCAAACGATAATCATAAAGCAAGGCGGCGGCTTCTGGAACTGGAATTTATTCGGTGGACCCGGCTCCTTTGAAAAAATATGGGTTATCCCGTTTACGCTTACTTTGTTTGTAATTTATTTCGTCGGCAGCTTGGCTGAAACCAACCGCATTCCGTTCGACATTCCCGAAGGCGAGTCTGAAATCGTAGCCGGCTACCACACAGAGTATTCGGGTATGAAGTTCGCTATGTTCTTTTTTGCTGAATATTCTAATATGTTCATCGTTTCGGCAGTAATTACTGTATTATTCTTAGGCGGCTGGCAATCCCCATTGGGCGACATTTTGAATGGGCCCATCTGGCAATCGCTGTGGTTCATCGGTAAATCAATGCTCTTCGTATTTTTGCAAATTTGGATTCGTTGGACTTTGCCTCGCTTACGCGTCGATCAACTTATGTACGTTACGTGGAAAGTCATGCTCCCTATTTCGTTCGTCGCATTTTTTGCAGTTGCTCTTTGGGCAATGATTTCAAGGTAATTTATAAATGTTTTTAAATTATAGAAATTAAAAAACGCAAAAACGAAACAAAATTATTCTCAAAATGAGGTAAAAAAAATGGATTACTTTAAAGATATATATACATCGCTTTATTCGATTTTCGTAGGACTGAAAATCACAGGCTCGCACCTTTTTGAAAAGAAAGTTACTTTGCAGTATCCCGAGAGGGATCACCCGCTTCGCGACGGTACTATGCCGATGAATGCTCGGAATAGACTATATGTCGATATGGAACGCTGCGACGGCTGCGGTACTTGCGCTCGCGCTTGCCCAGTAAATTGCATAGATGTGGAATTAGTCAAAGTTACACCGGGCGACGTTATCCCTATGTTCTACGACGGCACTCCCCGTAAAACTTGGGTTACTAAATACAATATAGATTTTGCAAAATGCTGCTTCTGCTCGCTTTGCACAGAGGCTTGCCCGACTGATGCCGTTCAAATGACTCCGGTGTTTGAATATTCTGAATATGACCGGAAAAATTTACTTTACAAAATGGCATCGCTTTCGCCCGAAGAAGCTGAACTCAAAAAACAAATGTGGGCTCGCTATTCAACAGAAAAGAAAAAAGCAGATGCCGAAGCAAAAGCTAAAACTGAAGCAGAAGCGAAAGCTAAAGCAGATGCCGTAGCAAAAGTCGAACCAGTAGTCGAGGTCGTTTCAAAAGATCCGGAAGATGAAAATTCTGATTGCGATAGAGCTTAAAGCAAGCGAATTATTATTTTTGATTATAAGTTTTTAGCAACAGAAATTAAAATAGAAACTGAAACTGAAATTGAAGACAAGTGTTTTTGAAATAGAAATTTTTAACAAATAGAATAAACAACATGGTATTATTTGAATTTGTATTTTATATGTTCGCTTTCGTAGTCATCGTATCGGCTATGGGAGTAGTGTTTTCCAAAAAAATGATGTACTCGGCTTTTTCCTTGCTGTTTACCTTTTTTGGAATGGCAGGTCTTTACGTCCTGCTCAATGCTGATTTTATAGCCGTAACTCAGATAATGGTTTACGTGGGCGGTATCTTGGTGCTTATCGTTTTTGGCGTTATGCTTACGACCAAGATAACTGGCGTGGAGATAAAATCGGGAACTTTAGGCAGGTTCGAACTTGCCTTAGGAGGGGTCGTGGCGATAGCCATAGCGACATTCCTATCGATAATGTATCTTAATGTCGATTGGATGACTTCCAATATGAGTATTGAAATCAACTCGACGACTGGATATATTGGATTTGGCTTGTTTACTGAATACTTGCTCGCATTTTTCATAGCGGCAATTCTTTTACTTGTTGCGTTTATCGGTGCTGCTAAAATAGCACGCAGGAAATAAGGAGAAAAAAATTATGGCAATTGGATTAACACACTATCTCGTCGTTAGCGCAATTCTTTTCTCTTTGGGAGTCTTCGCTATCGTTACGCGGAAAAACGCAATTTTGGTCCTTATGGGGCTGGAATTGATTTTAAATTCAGCCAATTTGAATTTCATCGCTTTTGCTAAATTTGGCGGGCTGAACATCGAGGGACATATCGCAGTTATGTTCATCATTGTTTTAGCTGCTGCCGAAGTCGCTGTAGCATTGGCTATTGTGCTTAATATTTACCAGAATTATCATCATATTGATGTCGATGAAATTAATAGTTTGAAAGAATAGCACCAATTTTTGAAAATATTGAATTAAATAATAGAAAAAATTATGACACAAGAAACTTTACTTTTATTATCAGCAGTTAATTTACTTCTACCGCTTTTGGGTTTTGTTGCTATTATCTTTAATCAAAAGCGATTAGGTAGGAATGCAGGCTACTTCGGTACGTCTTTGCTTGGAGTAAATTTAATTACATCGATAATAGTAGCTGCAACGAAGCTTACGCAATTTGACCAAGCCGGGATGCTCCAAATGAAATTCGATTGGTTCAGCCTTGGAAATCATAGTGTAACTATCGGATTGGGGTTAGATAACCTTGCCGCCGTTATGCTAATAGTAGTCAATTTAATCAGCTTCCTTGTGCATCTTTTCTCGCTCGAATATATGCGAGATGATAAAAGATTCCCACGATTCTATGCCTATCTCGGTATTTTTACCTTTTCAATGATTGGTATAGTAATAGCAAACAACTTCCTTAATATGTATATTTTTTGGGAACTTGTCGGGCTTAGCTCCTATTTGCTGATTGGATTTTGGTATGAAAAAGATTCAGCCGCTAATGCCGGAAAAAAAGCATTCATAACCAATCGCATAGGCGACTTTGGCTTTTTCGCAGGTATTATGATACTTTTCTATACCTACGGCTCGTTTATGTTCGATGATATTTTTGCTCTTATCGGCGATGGACACCTGCCGTTCGATAACGGCACAATGCTTACAGTAGCAGGCATATTGTTATTTATGGGAGCTATTGGCAAATCCGCTCAGTTCCCGCTGCACGTTTGGCTGCCAGATGCTATGGAAGGTCCGACGCCTGTTTCGGCGCTAATTCACGCCGCAACTATGGTTGCAGCCGGCGTTTACTTGACAGCTCGCATTTTCCCAATGCTAACAGCTGACGCACTGCTATTTGTAGCATATATTGGAGCGATTACGGCGTTCATTGCCGCTACTATCGCCATAACGCAAAATGACTTTAAAAAAGTGCTCGCCTATTCGACTGTGAGTCAGCTGGGCTATATGATAATGGCTATCGGCGTAGGCTCATTTACTTATGGATTTTTTCACCTCGTAGCCCACGCATGGTTTAAAGCCTGCTTGTTCTTAGGCTCTGGCTCGGTTATTCACGCTATGCACCACTCGATGGATAAAGCACATAACCACTCGATGGATCCGCAAGATATTCGCAATATGGGCGGCTTACGCAAAAGAATGCCTTGGACATATTATACATTTCTCTTCTCAACTATCGCTATTTCCGGCGTACCGTTTACTTCTGGCTTTTTAAGCAAGGACGGCATCTTAGCTGGAACTTTAGCGTTCGGCTCTTTAACTGGACATTGGTTTATCACTTTTGCAGGCTATTCAGCCGCAGCGATGACCGCTTTTTATATGTTCCGCCTTTTGATTTCCGCCTTCCACGGCAGACCCAAAACTGAAATAGCAGCTAATACGCATGAAAATAATAAATTCATAACTATCCCGCTTGTTGTGCTTTCTGTTATCACCTTCTTTGGATTTTATTCTTTGAATCCTTTCGATGGCGGCACGGGCTGGTTCTATAATAAATTAAAAGCTCCCGCTACAGTCGTTCCGGCTCAATATCAATGGAGCTTCCTTGTTCCTTATGAAAAACTAAATGCAGATTTACATTCTGATAATTGCATGAATTGTTCCCCCGCGGAAGCTAAGGAAAATCCACATTCAGCAGGAATGGAAAATCCACATTCAGAAGGGATGGGTGAAGTTCATGCAGAGGGAATGGAAAATCCACACGCAGAGGGAATGGGTGAAGTTCACGCAGAGGGAATGGAAAATCCGCATGCAGATATTCATGCAGCTGAAGCAAATCACGCGCACGGGGTTCATGCCGGTTCGCATCACGCGATGCACCGATTTGAGGAGGCTACTCATGAGGCTCACGTGCCGGCTATGATTATTTCATTAATAATAGCTGCGAGCGGTATATTCGTTGCATTTACATTTTATCAGTTCAAAGTGTTCAATCCTGATACAATTGTTGGCATAATCAAACCATTTTATCTTTTGTCATACAACAAATGGTATTTCGATGAGATTTACGATGCGTCGATTATCTGGTTTACGCTTGCTTTCTCTAAGTTACTTGCTTGGTTTGATTTGAAGATTGTCGATGGAACAGTAAACTTAGTCGGCTGGGTAGTAAATGGGATTGGTCATATTGTTGGCATATTTGATAATGTAGTAGTCGATGGATTAGTCAATTTATCGGCAAGCACAATTGGATTTTTTGGAATCGTATTAAGGAAATTCCAAACTGGCAGAGTTCAGGCATATTTAGTTATGACAATAATTGGACTTATGCTGTTAATTTATTTTGTAGTTTAAATTGATAATAATTAAAAAAAATAAATTTAATCCGGAGGATTAATGTTCAGTATTTTCGGTTTAGGACCGCTTACGTTAATAACCTTTTTGCCATTGCTCGGAATGATAGTAATGTTGCTTATTCCGGCAGGAACGGATCAAGAGGCAAAAGAAAAATCAAAAAATTACTTCAGATGGATTACAGTGGGATTCACATTTATCCAACTGCTATTAGCTATATTGATCTATGCTAATTTCAATTCCGGTATGAACGGCGTCAATGACCCCGCTTCTTTCCAATTTGTTGAAAATTTTAAATGGATAAGCCTCACTGGTTTACCCATGCTCGGCGATTTGCACATAAACTATTTCGTCGGCATCGACGGCATTAGCGCCCCGATGATTTTGCTTACGGCTCTTATCTGCTTCGTGGCTTCTTTTTCGTCATGGAGCATCAAAAAAGCACACAAAGGATATTTTATAATGTATCTTTTGCTTGATTTGGGCATGATGGGCGTTTTCATTTCTCTCGATTTCTTCCTATTCTATGTATTTTGGGAACTTATGCTCTTGCCGATGTATTTCTTGATTGGCATCTGGGGCGGGCCTCGCAAAGAGTACGCCGCTATTAAGTTCTTTATCTATACTTTGTTCGGCTCAGTATTTATGCTTCTCGTTATGATAGCTCTATACTTTGCGGTCGGCTCATTTAATTTACTCGATATGATGGATCCCGCTAACTTCAAGCCCGGCGCTCTTCTGACCGGATTTGAAACAACTTGGCGGTTAGTCGCATTCATTGCGCTTTTTGTCGGCTTTGCCATCAAAGTACCGATTGTGCCTTTCCATACTTGGCTTCCGGACGCACACGTAGAAGCACCGACGCCTATATCAGTTATATTAGCCGGCGTGCTTTTGAAAATGGGTACTTATGGCATGTTGCGTATAGCATGGCCTATATTCCCTGAAGCAGTGGCATATTTCCAAGATTATATCGCTTTCATCGGTATGGTGAGTATTATTTATGGCGCTCTTTGCGCTTTGGGACAACACAAAATCGGCAAGCGAGATCTAAAGAAGATGATTGCTTACTCCTCCGTTTCGCACATGGGCTACGTAATGCTTGGGCTCGCTGCGATGAATACCGAGGGCGTCGTCGGCGCTATCTTCCAAATGTTCAATCACGGTACAATTACGGCTATGCTATTTATGATAGTGGGCGTAATTTACGACCGCTCACACACTCGTGGACTTGATGAATTTGGTGGTCTTGCTAATAAAATGCCTATCTACACAGGTATTATGACTATTGCGTTTTTTGCAGCTATCGGCTTGCCGGGCTTAAGCGGTTTCGTCAGTGAAGTACTCGTATTTTTAGGTGGCTTCAAAGCTTATCCAGTAATGACAGTTATATCGACTCTTGGTATTGTTTTGGGCGCAGCCTATATGCTTTGGGCACTGCAAAAAGTGTTCTTTGGCAAGCTACCTGAACGCTGGCAAGGACCTTGGGATCCTACTGGAAAAATATATAAAAACGATGACATTAACAAAATTGAATTGGCAGCTTTGGTTCCTCTTGCAATAGTCGTTATCTTCTTGGGTATATTCCCCGGAACGTTAATCGATATGATGACTACCTCTGTCAATCACTTTATCGAATTCGTGAAAATCGGTGGCCAATTTGCCGGTATGTAATTTTTTAACTATGATTTGAAATAATTAAGACATAATCTATGGGCAACTTACTATCTTTATTTTTAGAACAATACCTAAGCGATTTACACAAAAGCTTTGGGATGTTCATACCGGAAATTTTGCTTATTGCTACTTTCGTCGTCGTTATATTGCTCGATTTGATTTTTCAAAAATCGAAATATATCGCCGGAACAGCAGCAATAGTCGGATTAACGGCTACTATGATCTATATGCTCGTTTCGCCGCTGCATGAATCTTTCGGATTCTGGCAAATGTACGTTTTCGATCCTTTTAGCACGTTCTTTAAATATCTGTTTTTGATTTCTGGTATCGTCGTTATTTTAATGTCGTTTCTGTCGGACGAGCTACATAAATCAAGCAGATCCATTGGCGAGTTCTATACTTTGCTTTTGGGTATGACTATCGGTATGTTCGTCATCGCAAGCGCAAGTAATTTTATACTTATATATATCGCACTCGAAACTATGAGCTTAAGCTCATACGTTTTGGCAGGTTATACCAAAGAAATCCGCCGCTCGAGCGAGGCTTCGCTTAAATATGTGATATACGGCTCGCTTTCGAGCGGTATTATGATATACGGTATATCAATTATGTTCGGACTCTCAGGTACATTGAACCTATACGAGCTGAATATGTTTTTAAGCCAATACACTGGCTCTTCGCTTCCGGTTATAGTAGCTGGATTGATGATACTTGTCGGCTTTGGCTATAAAATCTCAGCTGTACCGTTTCACTTCTGGACGCCAGACGTTTACGAAGGTGCGCCGGTAGCAGTAACTGCATACTTGTCCGTTGCCTCAAAAGCAGCCGGTTTTGCAGTGCTTATGCGCTTTTTGAAAACAGCATTTATGGATCCTGTCGTCTCGGACGAAAACGTTTGGACAATGCTGCAAGCAGTGGACTGGCGTTTCGTTATTGCCATACTTTCCGTCTTGTCTATGACATTAGGCAATCTTGTAGCTCTTTGGCAAACAAATGTCAAAAGAATACTGGCTTACTCCGCTATAGCTCATGCTGGGTATTTACTCATGGGCGTTGTAGCTTTCTCGACTATCGGCAATATGGCAGTAGAAGTGTATTTCATAAGCTATCTTATTATGAATTTCGGCGCTTTCCTTGTTGTGCAGCTCATAGCTAACAAAACGGGCAGCGAAGAACTCGAAGACTACAACGGCTTAGGCTACAAAGCTCCGCTTTTGGGCGTGGCGATGACTATCTTTTTGGTGTCTTTGACTGGACTTCCGCCAACTATCGGCTTTATCGGCAAATTGTACATTTTCAAAGCTGTGCTTGATTCAAATATGATTTGGCTCGCTGTAGTTGGTATATTAAATTCCGTCGTCTCACTTTTTTACTATGCTAAAATATTCAGAAATATGTGGTTACGCGGTATGGATAAAGAAGGTGCAATGCTCAAATACTCTTTGCCAGCAAAGCTGATGGTCTATGCACTTGCCGTACCAGCATTGTTTTTCGGTATCTATTGGACGCCAATTTTAGAGTGGGCAGAGCATTCAGTTAAGATATTTATCGGGAAGTAGGTTTTCTGGTTTTCGGTTTCCAGTTATCGGTTTTCGGTAAAGGCAGGAAGAAAGGTTATGGGCATTAGGCATTCCAGATGGAGTCCACCTCGAAGGTGGTCTCCATCTACAGTTTTAACGAAAAACGTGCGATTTATATCAAGTAAGACGAAAATTAAAGTATATGGCTTCGTGACAGCCGAAGGAATGCCATCTTCTATAGACCTTGTTTTCTATGAAACTCGTTTATGTTCAACACCCTGTTATCAAACTTATGATGAAATAAATATGAAATTTTGAAACAATTTAAAAAAATATATACAATTCAACATAATGACAAAATATTAATTTTATTTTTGGGGGGGTAGAATTTTACTATTTTTGTATGTGTACACATAAACTAAATATAAAATTGTAATTTTATGAGAAAAAGATGAGCAAAAAAAGATTTTTGTTGATGATTAAGCTTTAATTATTTTAACAATTTCCTTTACATCTCCTGGATGCAATGAAGGATGTCAACTATGTTTTTATCTTGATAATCAAAGTTGTAACATATCGCCTGCAGATTTAGCTAATGCACAATTAAGCTTAACATTTTTTGAATGGGGAGAAGATGCCAATGGTTTTAAGTACATTTTACCAATTCACGACGGAGTTTATGATACACAAATTACAAACGAGAGAAAAATTGGTGGCGATGAAGTTAACTGGGGGTTTTGGACTGAAAATTCCTATCACGAACACACTTGGGAAGAAATGTTCGAGTGGAAATACAAAAGAAAACCAACAACTGCCGAGGACTTAGCACTACTAACAGAAGAAAATGTTAAAGCATGGTTCACGTAAAGATATACAAGCAAACATTTATTTGGTAAGGATAAACCAGTAAATGTTAGAACATTTGATAAGGCTATATCCCAATCTTGTACAACATTTTCAAAAAATATAATGGTTTCATTTGGTGGTAAAATCTTATTCGCTGACGGAAGTTCTTGTGAATTAGAAACAGTAGAACCGTATGTGCTTGGCGCAGGCGAATGTCCTGCAAAAATACCGATGAGAGTCAAAAAAGGTTGTTCAAAATGCAATTTTTAATAACAAATAATTATTTATCATGGAGTTAACTATGAAAAAAGCCTCTGTTTTATTTTTTCTACTTGCCTTTACGATGATTAGCTGTAAAGACAATAATTCTGCGAATGTTCTCAACCTGAAAAGTGGTATGAAAACATTATTGTTACCTTCTCAAATGAGTCCGGATATGGAAGACTTTTTAAATGAGTACGACCAATCTAACGTTATTGGTTATATTGCCTTGGAGAAAAAGAAATACGATATTATGCATTCCGGAAACATTGTGCATGACTACTCGGTTTCTTCCTATGCTTTCATATCAAATGACAACCGAGATCAAGGTAGATATGTTGGTGGAAACATTACTGTAAATGCTTCAGCACTTGAGCAATACCATTTAGGAAGCTACCTGCTTGTTGGTGATGGGCCGATTGATGCTAATTTCGGGAGCGGAACTAATAAATTCTTGATTGAAACCGATGATTTTCCATATACAGAAGGAACTGCAAGTTTCGCTTCTCCAATGCAAATATCAAATTTAAGTTTAAATCAAAATATCTCAAAAAGCAATGATTTGACAATCAATTGGACTGGTGGAAAATCAGGAGAATTAGTTCAGATATCAATTCTAAAAAAGGATATGATTGTCAATGGAGTGCCTCAAGGTACTTACATTAAAACAAATAGTAATTCCGTAACAATATCGAGTGCGCAATTAACTGCATGCCTCGGTGAGAATGGACAGTATTCAATACTACTTACTTCTTATGATCCGACATACGTTGATATTGATGGTGGCAAGAAAATATGCTTTATCGGCGTTTATAAACATGAAATTACAGTCAATATTACTAATTAGTTAATGTTGCTTATACAACAAAAAAAGCTGATTCTTTTCAAATAATCAGCTTTTTTGCTTTTATATCTCTAATAAATTTATTAAATTGTTTAGTTTAAAGTTACAAACATGATAAGAAATACGTTTTGTGCAATTCGACCAAGAGTGGGCACCTGCCGCTATTAGATAAGCCCAAGTTACAATTGAAAAAATTTAGGAACAATTATGAATATTGCTTTTTTGACTTACTATCCGAAGGAAGAATTGAAACCGCATCACGGTTATATCCACTATATGGCTCAATCTCTAATCAAATCAGGGCATAATTTGGTATATATCGACGATTTGAAAAGCAATTATCAGAGTGCTTTCAAGATTAAATCCTTTTTCCACAAATACATATCAAAGAAAAGCTATTATCGCTTGATGGACAAAGCTGTTACAAAGGATAT
>JBBRJR010000007.1:0-25524 GCA_038218865.1 Kapaibacterium sp. (SeqCode)
AATATTGATTTTCAATCCAATATTTCAGGACATGGACTACGGTTTGGGTATTATGCGATTCAGGGATAATTACATTGGACATGCTGGAGATGGCATGGGTTACCATAGCTTTATTGCCAGAAATAATGAAAAGGATATCACAATTGCTATTTTTTTTAATGGCGTTTATCCTTATCCGATGCATGTTTTTCATTCAATACTTGAGATATTGAAATAATCGAACTGTTTATTGGAAGGGCACCGAAATATTTACCTGACAAACAACCTTAAACGATGAAAGAAAAGCTCCAAACCCCTGACAATTTAGCAGCTATAAACTTACGGCGGCACTACTAACGCGAAATTTGTAGAATTCACTATAATATCGAAAAATGGTAAATTAATAGAACATATCTCTTCTTATTCTCATGAGAATGAAGTATTGTTCAAGGCTGGGACTAAATTCAAAGTGACTACAATCGATATAGTAGATTCGGCTGTTGTTATAGATTTGGAGGAAATCGATTAGGGCTTTTTCCCGATAGGTTATATGTCGCTTTCCGGAATATACCTTCCGTTTTCGTCAAAAGCATTCTTAGGATAGGATTTTTTAAATTCATCACCATTAAACTTTTCTGTTGGTTCGTCATAGCCACCTTGCTTTTTGCCGAACAAAAACTATTTGCGAGTGAGCAAGACCACAATAGCGGGCAAGTATTTCGTTGGCAAAGCGGCTCTGAATCAAGATTACGTAAGCATTTGGATAGTGCTTTTGTTGCTTGTGGCATAGATAAGCAAGGGCGAAGTTTCCACGAATTTCGCAAAACGTTCAAAAGCAGATTAAAAAATGCCGGTATAAGTATAGAGGACGCACATATATTGATGAGGCATAGAGATATTACCACCACAATGAAGTTTTATGCTGTTCAGAATAACGAGCAAATCCGTCTTGCTTATAGCGAATTAGAGATAGAGCTTTAAGACCTGAAAGAAGACCTGATAATAATTACACAAGGATTACACAAAACGATACATATCTTATGAACGTTTATGAGTATTTATGAGCGCTTATGAAACTTTATGAGCGGATTTGCAAAAAGTGCTGATTATTAGAAGAATGAAAGCTACCAACAAAAAAAAGCCTTAATTCCAATGGAATTAAGGCTTTTGCGTTTGAGCCACTTGACGGACTTGAACCCCCGACCTGCTGATTACAAATCAGCTGCTCTACCAACTGAGCTAAAGTGGCTTGTGCTTATGATATCTTGTCTCAAAAGCGAATACAAAAATAAGCGTTTTTTTTGATTCTACAAAATTATTTTTTATTTTTTTTAAATAATTATTAAATAACTAATATTACACAGAGACAATAAAGAAAACTCCGCTAAAGCTTGCCGTAGTGCATCATTTTGTACGCAAGGCGGGCTGCCGTTAAGTTCGGATGGCTCAAATTCTCCATCGGCGCTAGCTCTACCAAGTCAAAACCAATTATTGTTTTGCCAGCTTTGCGGATTTCATCAAATATGTCCAGAGTTTCGGCATAGAAAAAGCCGTTCGGCTCGGGCGTGCCGGTTGTCGGAATTACCGAAGGATCGAAATAATCAATGTCGAATGTAACGTAAATCTCGTCAGAGAGTGTTTCAACGACTGCTTTTTGCCAGTTTATATTTTTGTAATTACGCCGAATTTGCCAAGCATAGAAAGTGCTGATGCCTTTCTCTTTAATCAGCCACGCCTCTTCAATTGCTTGCGCCCTAATGCCCACTTGCGTTATGTTCCTTGGGTCGAAAAATTCGATTACTCGAGCCATAAAAGAGGCATGCGAATACTCCGATCCCTCGTAGCTGAGGCGCAAATCCGAATGTGCATCGAAGTGCAAAATGCTCATATTTGGATATTTCTTGAAATGAGATTTTATCGGTGCAGTAGAAATAGTATGCTCGCCGCCTAAGGTTACAACGAATTTGCCAAGCTCGAGCAGAGCGTCCACTTGCTCTTCGATTAAATTAAGTGCGTCCAAATCTACTTTACCTGCGAAATCTATCGGCTCGAGCGTGGCTATTCCTTTGCTTAGGCAAAGTTCGCTATCGAATTCATCATCGTAAAACTCGACATATTGCGAAGCCGCGATAATCGCTGATGGACCTTGTGCTGCGCCCTCGCCATAGCTTACGCTATGCTCGTAGGGGGCGGAAACGACGACTATTTTAGAGTCCTCGAGATTAGAAAATCGATCGTCCAAAGCGAGAAAGTTGTTTTCAGTCGGTAATGTTTGCATGTTATTTATTAAGCATTTGTTTTAAATATAGAATAGATTAACGAAATAGGGAAAAGAATAATGCAAGTATGATTTTAAAGTATTTCTAAGTAGAAGCGATTACACAAAAAAAAAAAACGGTCTTTCGAGACCGTTTTTTTTGTACCGGGAGAGGGATTTGAACCCCCGACACATGGATTATGATTCCATTGCTCTAACCAACTGAGCTACCCCGGCATTCTCTCATTTTTAGAGAATACAAAATTACGATAAATTATTATATTTACCAAATATTAAATTACGAGCTTCCCAATAATCTTTTGAGCTCATCTCGCAAAGTTGCTGCTTTTTCGTAATTTTCGTCTTTAATTGCTTGATCTAATTGATTTTGCAAATTTTCAACTGGCGACTTTGGTTGTGGCGGCTGTTGTAACTTGCTCTCAGGATTTTTAAGAAGTGCCAAATTGTCGTCATCGGCGCCGTCTCTTAATTGCGTTTCGCCTTGAGGCAAAATTGCCGTCTCGTCTAAAATATCACTGCTGACAAATATAGGACATGCAGCTCTGACTGCAAGAGCTATGGCGTCGCTTGGGCGAGCGTCAATTTCCACGCCGAGCGCATCGAAAACTAATTTTGCATAAAAAGTGCCTTCGATAAGGTCGGAAATAACTACTTCTGATAGAGTCGCACCCATTTGGTCTATCAAATTTTTGATTAAATCATGTGTCATTGGGCGTGGCGGAGTAACTCCTTCCATCTCCAGAGCAATCGCTTGAGCCTCGAAAGCACCGATGATTATCGGTAATCGCCGCTCGCCATCGACTTCTTTCAATATCAAAGCGTAAGCATTACTTGCCGCAGGCGAAGCGCTCAGACCAAGAACTAACAACTGAATTCTATCCATTTTTCTTTTACCTTTATTTTTATCAATTAAAAATGACAAATTTAGCCACATATTATTGTTTTAAATATTTTTATTATTTCGAGAATTATTTCAATATTCTAAAAATACAATTAAACTACAATCGTAATAATTAAAAGTGTTCTCTAAAAACACTTATCATTTCTCTTATGCTCAAAAATCAACTGTATATAATATATTCAAAGGAGATTTCTTATGAAGATGCGGACTATTTTATTCCTTGCTCTGCTTGTTTTGCCCAATTTTACAAATCTAAATGCCGAACAAATTTGGGCATGGGGCGCTAATGGGAAAAACCAATTCGGCAATGTGTCGGTTACTCAAACAAATTTACCTCTCATTGTAAATAAGGAGAATGATTGGAAGCAAATCATAACTCGAGCTTCTCACACATTTGGTTTTAAAACCAACGGCACGCTTTGGTCATGGGGATCAAACGAATGGGGGCAAGCAGGCTTGGGGCAAGACGTTCAAGTTAATGTACCTACGCAACTTACGATACAAACGAATTGGGCAGGCTTAGCAGCTGGCAAATATCATACATTAGGATTGAAAACAGACGGGCGCCTCTGGGTTTGGGGAAGATCTTTCGATGGACAGCTCGGCTTAGGAAATTCAGTCCAAAAATTCTCTCCTTATTTGATGGGATTCGATGCCGATTGGGCTGAAGCAGCAGCCGGCGATTTTCATTCGCTGGCAATTAAAACTGACGGCACACTTTGGGCTTGGGGACTTAATGAATCCTCACAATTAGGGTTTGTTAAGGGTTCTGAATCTACAAACGTACCAGTTAGAGTTGGAACAGATAACGATTGGATGTACGTTACAGCAGGCTCTTACCATTCGCTGGCAATTAAAACCGACGGCACACTTTGGGCTTGGGGTGGCAATGACTACGGCGAATTAGGACTTGGCGATGAAGATCAACGAGACATGCCAGTACAAGTGGGCGTAGAAAATAACTGGAAAAAAATTATCGCTTGCGAATACCACACCGTTGCCTTTAAAACCGACGGCACACTTTGGGCTTGGGGCGATAACGAGTACGGACAGCTTGGCGATGGAACCACAACTGATAGAAACTTACCTGTTAAAATTGGCACCGACAACGATTGGGTTGATTATTCTGTTGGCTTAGACCACAACCTTGGGCTTAAAGCAGACAGTTCACTTTGGGGCTGGGGACGAGGTACTAATGGCAAAATTGGTAGCGGTACCACTAATGACGTTCTTACGCCTTATCGTGTAGGATTAGACCATGATTGGTCAAGCCCCGCAGCAGGCGCATCACATAGTTTGGCTCTCAAAGCATACACACAACCAATTGATACAACAGGCATAAGCATTCAAATTGACGCTAACGTAACACTTTATCCTATGCCTGCTTCCTCATATTTCGTTATAAAATCAGACGGCTCGCTTCCACAAGGCGAAGTGTTATTGAACTCTATTTTGGGCGAGAAAGTTTACACGGGACAAATTAATTTCGGCGAAGCCGCGCACAATATTGAAATATCGGGTTTGCCCGTCGGCATCTATTTTTTAAAGATAAATTATTCTGACGGCACAAAATTTGAAAAAATGATTATTAAGGAATAGCAGCTGGCAGGCAGAGGAGCTTTGGTCGTTAGGCTTTAGGAAAGGCATTAATTTGTCGGTTATCAGTTGTCGGTGGTCGGTGAAAAGCCTGAATTGGTGCAGATGTGGTACACCTTCGAGGTGTGGTAAATCTGCACCAATTCTTCATCTTTCCCCCTTTTAAAAAAGGGAAAAAGATGAACCTAAAGAAAAAAAATATAAGTCATTGTAAACTATGCACTTCTTCCTCCCTCTCCTTTGGAGAGGGCCAGGGAGAGGTCGATTGGTTTTTGGTTATCAGTGGATTGCCGTTCGCAGAAAAGCAAAACATATCGAATAAGAATAAAAAATTTTAAAAAAAAAGTAAAAAAGTTTAAAAAGTATTTGGTAAATAAAATTATTTTTCGTAGTTTTGTCAGCTCTATAACAAGTAAATTAAAATAATTATGAAATTGGAGACTTTTTAAGTGCCAACTATCAGCCAACTTATTAGAAAAGGTAGAAAAAAGATAATCTACAAGAGTAAATCTCCGGCACTCGACAGCTGCCCGCAGCGTCGCGGAGTGTGTACTCGCGTATATACTACTACCCCAAAGAAACCAAATTCGGCGTTGCGCAAAGTAGCCCGTGTAAGGCTATCTAATCAATTTGAAGTAACAGCCTACATCCCGGGCGAAGGACATAACTTGCAAGAGCACTCCATTGTCTATGTCCGCGGTGGAAGAGTAAAAGATCTGCCGGGCGTTCGCTACCACATCATCCGTGGTACTGCCGATACGCAGGGCGTGGACGGTCGCCGTCAAGGACGCTCAAAATACGGATCTAAAAGGCCGAAACCCGTTAAACCGGGCACAGCTCCGGCTAAAAAGAAATAAATTTAAGTCAAACGAAAGAAATTTTTAAGAGAAGAATATGAGAAAGAGAAGAGCAGAAAAGCACCCATTGTTGCCAGATCCGAAATTTAACGATGTCGTTGTTTCGCGTTTTGTTAATAACGTGATGCTTGACGGCAAAAAAAATACTGCACGCAGAATAGTATATGATGCTTTCGATGTTATTGCTGAAAAAACAAAGCAAGAACCACTCGAAGTATTCCATAAAGCTATGCAAAACGTGGCTCCTATGCTTGAAGTTCGCTCTCGTCGCGTCGGTGGTGCTACTTACCAAGTGCCTGTCGATGTCCGCGAAGAAAGAAGAATCGCGCTCGCTATTCGTTGGATAAAAACTTACGCGAAAGCACGCCGCGACCACAGTATGGCTCAACGCATTGCAGCTGAACTCATGGCTGCCTCGAAAGGCGAAGGCTCTTCTGTGAAAAAACGCGAAGATACACATAGAATGGCAGAAGCTAACAAAGCTTTCGCTCATTTTAAGTGGTAAAATGAATATTATCGTTCTTTGTCAATTAATTAGCCTGATTGTGTGTGATTATGCCGATAACAAGTAATAAATCAAAGCTCAGAAATATCGGAATAATGGCTCATATCGATGCAGGGAAAACTACTACTACCGAGAGAATTTTATTCTATTCCGGTTACCTGCATAAACTTGGCGCGGTCGATGAAGGCACTGCCTTTATGGACTTTATGGAGCAAGAAAAGGAACGCGGCATAACGATTATGTCGGCTTGTACTCCGGTCGTGTGGAATGATTATCAAATAAATATCATCGATACTCCGGGTCATGTCGATTTCACTGCCGAAGTCCAACGCTCGCTTCGCGTCTTAGATGGAGCCGTTGCTATATTTTGTGCCGTCGGTGGCGTTGAGCCGCAAACGGAAACAGTATGGCATCAAGCCGATGAATATCACGTACCACGAATTGCTTTTGTCAATAAGATGGATCGCACAGGCGCTGATTTTTACCGCACTCTCGAAATGATGCGGCAGCGACTGGCAGCAAATCCTATTGCAATTGAAATTCCTATTGGTTCGGAAGATGATTTTCGTGGCGTTATCGATTTATTTAAGATGAAAGCTATTGTTTTTGATTATGATTCCCAAGGCTCGAAGTTTTCTGAAATTCCAATCCCAGCGGATTGGCAAGAGAAAGCTCAAGAGATGAGACTCGAAATGATTGAAAAAATAGCCGAACTCGACGACGTGCTTATCGATAAATATCTCGAAGGCAATGAAATCAGCCTGCCCGAGCTTAAAGCTGCCTTGAAAAAAGGCGTCTTAGAGCAAAAAGCAGTAGCGGTTTTGACCGGCTCATCTTTGAAAAACGTCGGCGTGCAGCCCTTAATCGAAGCAATAATCGATTACTTGCCCTCGCCAGATGAAATTGAGCCAGCTTGGGGTTTCGACCCAAAGTTTCCTGATGATAAAATCATCAGATTGCCTAAAGACGACGAGCCATTTTCGGCACTTGCTTTCAAAGTTTTGACCGACCCCTACGTGGGACGCGTTACAATGATAAGAATCTATTCCGGCACTTTGAAACTCGGTGAAACAACTTTCAACCCGGGTGCAGAGAAAAGTGAAAAGGTTCTCAAAATTTTGAAATTATACGCAAGCAAAAGAGAAGAAATTCAAATAGCTACAGCCGGCGATATAGTCGCTCTGCCACAATTGAAATTTACTAAAACGGGCGATACGCTTTGCGATAAGCAAAAGCCTATCCTTTTCGAGAAAATAAGATTTTCCGAACCCGTAATAAATCAATCAATTGAAGTCAGAACGCTCGCCGACCAAGAAAGGCTGCTCGAAGCCCTGGCCAAACTCGAAGACGAAGACCCGACTTTCAATTTCAAAAATGATGCTGAAAGTGGTCAAATCGTAATAAGCGGAGTAGGCGAGCTGCATTTGGAAATTATTGTCGATAGACTACTGCGGGAATTCAATGTCCCCGCTCGCGTCGGCAAGCCAATGGTTGCTTACCGCGAAACTATTTCGCAACAAGTAACGCAGGAAGGAACATTCGATAGAGCAGCAGGTGGGAAAAATCAATACGGATACGTAAAATTGATAATTAAACCCGCTAAGCAAGGCGAAGGCATTCAAGTAATAAATGAATTGCCCAAGCAATTGAAAATCTCAGAATTATACACAAACGCACTTCAACAAGGAGCTCGAGAAGCTCTCGGAGTAGGACCGCAAGGCTACCCGATGATAGACGTTGAAGTTAGGCTAATCGACTCCAAATATGTGGAAGGTGAATCTACCGAAATGGCTAATAAAATAGCCGCCGGTATAGCGGTTAAAGACGCTTTGAGAAATGCCAACCCTATATTGCTCGAACCGGTTTTCAAAGTTGAGGTCGTTTCGCCCGAAGAATACGTAGGCGACATAATCTCAGACATGAATTCAAGGCGGGGACGGATCGAAGGCATTTCGCAAAGAGGAACGATGCAAGTTATTAACTGTCTGGCTCCACTTTCAGAAATGTTCGGATATGTAACGAAGTTGCGTTCTCAAAGTCAAGGACGAGCTGTTTACACGATGACGTTTTCGCACTATGAACCGGCACTGCAAAAGACAATGTATTAAAAGAAATGAATTTATAATTAGTTATATATTATTTAAAATTATAGTAATAATTAAGGAGCATTAAAATGGCTAAAGAAAAATTTGATCGTTCCAAACCACACGTAAACGTAGGAACAATCGGCCACGTAGATCACGGTAAAACAACACTTACCGCAGCTATCACAATGGGTCTCTACAAAAAACTTGCAAAAGGCGAAGTAAGAACCTTCGATTCAATTGATAACGCGCCAGAAGAAAAAGCACGCGGGATCACAATTGCTACTGCTCACGTAGAATACGAAACAGAGAACAGACACTACGCTCACGTGGACTGCCCCGGTCACGCAGATTATATCAAAAACATGATTACCGGTGCTGCTCAAATGGACGGCGCTATATTAGTTTGCGCTGCTACTGACGGTCCTATGCCCCAAACCCGCGAACACATCCTTTTAGCTCGTCAAGTAGGCGTTCCGAAAATGGTTGTATTCCTTAATAAAGTTGATATCGCCGATCCTGAGCTTTTAGAGCTTGTTGAAATGGAATTGCGCGAAATCCTAACTTCTTACAATTTCCCAGGCGACGAAATTCCAATCGTTCCAGGTTCGGCTCTACATGCTTTGGAAGCTGGCTCGACCGAAGGCGTTGGTGCCGACGATCCCCGTTTGGAATGCATCTATAAACTTATGGATGAAGTCGATACTTATATCCCGACACCACAACGCGACGTTGATAAACCATTCCTAATGCCAGTTGAGGACGTGTTCTCAATTACAGGTCGCGGAACAGTTGCAACAGGTCGTATCGAACGTGGTATCGTGAAAGTGAACGAAGAAGTTGAATTAGTAGGCTTTGGCTTGCAAAAGAAAACTTTCTGTACTGGTGTCGAAATGTTCCGTAAACTACTTGATGAAGGTCGTGCCGGCGATAACGTTGGCTTGCTTCTTCGCGGCGTCATTAAAACAGAAATCGAACGCGGTATGGTTATCTCTAAACCAGGCTCGATTACTCCTCACTTTAAATTCAATGCGCAAGTTTACGTATTGAAAAAAGAAGAAGGCGGACGTCATACACCATTCTTTAACGGATATCGCCCACAATTCTATTTCAGAACAACAGACGTAACTGGCTCACTTACTATGCCTGAAGGCGTAGAGATGGTTATGCCTGGCGATAACTTGGATAATCTCGACATCGAGCTTATCACACCAATCGCTATGGAAGAAGGATTGCGTTTCGCTATTCGCGAAGGCGGCAGAACAGTAGGCGCAGGCGTCGTTACAAAGATCATCGAATAATTTGGTATTCTCCTAATTAAAATTAGGAAATCTTAAGGAAAAATAAAGTGGCAACACAAAGAATAAGAATAAAACTAAAATCATTCGACCACAAACTTATAGATAAATCAACCGAAAGAATTGTTCGGACGGTTAAGCAAACAGGCGCAGTGGTATCGGGACCGATACCACTGCCAACCCGCAGAAGCGTTATAACCGTGAACCGTTCGCCTCACGTAGATAAAAAATCTCGTGAACAATTCGAGACACGCATACATAAAAGATTAATAGATATCTTTAGCTCGACACAAAAAACAGTCGATGCATTGATGAGACTCGAGTTGCCGGCAGGCGTTGATGTAGAAGTAAAGGTCTAAAGGAGTAAGTTCGAATGAAAACAGCATTATTAGGTAGAAAACTCGGAATGACGAGTATATTTATGGACGACGGCCGCTCAATACCTGTAACGGTAATTGAAGCCGGACCTTGTCCCGTTACGTTGGTACGTACCATGGAACGCGATGGCTACAAAGCTATTCAAGTAGGCTTCTTGGATAAAGAAGAACGAAAAGTAAACCAACCTATGATGGGTGCATTCAATAAAGTCGGCGTTTCGCCAAAAAGATATCTGAAAGAATTTCGTGATATCGAAGGCACTTTCGAGACCGGGCAAACACTGACAGTTGAGCAGTTCATAAAAGGCGATAAATTAAAAGTTAGCGGAACCGGCAAAGGTCGTGGATTCCAAGGCGTAGTAAAACGGCACCACTTTAGTGGCGTTGGTATGGCAACACACGGACAATCAGACAGACAAAGGCATCCGGGTTCAATCGGTCAATCATCTTATCCTTCGAGAGTTTTCAAAGGATTACGTATGGGCGGACGCATGGGCGGAAAGCGAATCTCGGTTCGCAACCTTGAAGTAGTCGAAATAATTCCCGAAAGAAACTTGCTTTTGTTAAAAGGAAGTATCCCGGGCGCACCAAACACTTTGTTAGAAATCATAAAGCAATAAGGCAATAAAACAATGCTTGTAGATGTATATACAAAAGACGGACAAAAAAATGGGCAGATAGAGATTGCAGACAATGTCTTTGCAATTGAGCCAAATGAACAGGCAATGCATCAGGCAGTTGTTGCTTATTTGGCTAATAGACGCCAAGGTACCCGCAAGACCAAACTTCGTTCAGAAGTTAGCGGCGGCGGTAGAAAACCATGGCGCCAAAAAGGACGCGGCACCGCTCGCGCTGGCTCATCCCGCTCTCCGCTTTGGGTAGGCGGCGGCACAATACACGGACCAAAACCGTCAGTATTTGAAATAAAAATGCCCAAAAAGGTTAAACGATTGGCAAGAAAATCTGCTATCTCTTTGCGTGCTAAAGAAAGCAATTTAATCGTACTCGAAGATTTTTCGATGAACGGAATTAAAACCAAAGAAATGGCACAAGTGTTGAAAAATCTTCAACTTGATGAAAAAACAACATTGATGCTTCTTCCTAATTCTAATTATAATATCTATATGTCTTCGAGAAATATTCAAAAAGTAACCGTAAACGTTGCCGATAAAGTCTCGACTTATGATATTTTGAAACACAGAAAGCTCGTTCTTTTTAAAAGTGCAATTGAGCCGATCGTAAGTACTTTCAATAATTAATGGAATAGAACATTATGTTGCAGATAATAAAAAGACCGGTTATCACGGAAAAAGCGATGAAGCTTGCTTCACTTCGACAATATGTTTTTCAAGTCGATCAAAATGCAAATAAGATTGAAATCAAAAAAGCTATTGAAGAAATGTTTGAAGTGAATATCATAAGCTGCCGTACCGTGAGAATCAAAGGCAAGAAAAAAGTCAGAATGACACGCAGGGGCATTATGCGCGGCACAACGCCGAACATCAAAAAAGCCTACGTAACACTTAAAGAGGGACAGAAGATAGAATTAGTCTCCGGACCGGTTGATGAATAATATTATTAATTAATTAAGAATTATAACAAAATGGCATTAAGAATATTAAAACCGATAACACCCGGCACGAGGTTCTACTCTGTATCTGCTTTTACTGAAATAACAACAGATACACCGTATAAAAAACTTCTTGCTCCGCTGAAAAAATCAGGTGGACGCAACAATACGGGTCGCATTACCTCTCGCCATCGCGGTGGCGGACATAAACGCAAATATAGAATCATTGATTTTAAAAGAAATAAAATCGGTATGCCGGCTACTGTCGAGACGATCGAATACGATCCGAATCGCACAGCCCGCATAGCACTTTTAAACTACGAAGACGGCGAAAAGCGATACATACTCGCTCCCGACAAAGTAAAAGTCGGCGATGTACTTATTGCCGGTCCCGATGCTGAATACAAAGACGGAAACGCTCTTCCACTTAAAAAAATTCCGCTTGGTTTGTTCATACATAACGTAGAACTTAAACCCGGAAAAGGTGGACAAATTGCTCGCAGCGCCGGTACCAGTATCCAACTTCTTTCTAATGAAGGAAAATTTGCACACTTAAAAATGCCCTCCGGCGAAATTCGCATGGTGCCAAACATTTGCTACGCTACTTTAGGCGTCGTAAGCAATGGCGACCACGAGAATATAATGCTCGGTAAGGCAGGACGCAGCCGTTGGTTGGGCATACGCCCGCAAACTCGCGGTATGGCAATGAACCCGATCGATCACCCGATGGGCGGTGGTGAAGGTACTTCAAAATCCGGCGGTGGACGCCTGCACCCAAGATCTCCTTGGGGTCAGCTCTCCAAAGGCTTGAAAACAAGAAAGAAACGCAAACAGTCAACAAAGTATATTGTTCGTTCACGTAATAAAAAATAGTTAAAGGACTAAAAACAATATGGCCCGCTCATTAAAAAAAGGCATATTCATTCATTATAAATTACTTAAAAAAGTAGATGTACTGAATGAAGCCAAAAAAAAGCAAGTTGTAAAAACATGGTCGCGTGCTTCAACTATTATTCCGGACTTCGTAGGACATACCATAGCTGTACATAACGGAAAGAATTTCATTCCAGTTTATGTTACCGAAAATATGGTTGGCCATAAACTTGGTGAATTTTCACCGACAAGAGTTTACCGCGGTCACTCCGGTAATAGAAAAGACGCTAAAAAGAAATAAATTGGAGTAAATGATGAAAGCACAAGCTCTTAAAAAACATATTCGGTCATCACCGCGCAAGATGAGACTCGTAATTGATTTGATACGCGGTAAAAAAGCTATGGATGCACTTACTATTCTTAGATTTTCGACCAAACACGCCAGCACAGACGCTGAGATGGTGCTTCGTTCTGCATTAGCTAATTTAACTTTGAAAGCAAAAGAAGCAGGCGAAAATATAAGCGACGAAAATATAGTAGTAAAAGAAGCTTTTGTAAATTGTGGTCCGGCTGCGAAGCGTGTACTTCCCGCTCCAATGGGCCGTGCATTCAGAATTCGCAAAAGATCGAATCACCTAACAATTATTGTTGAAGCATAATAATAAAAATTAAGGAGCTAAAATTGGGACAGAAAACTAATCCGATCGGCTTTAGGCTCGGGATTATAAGAGGCTGGGACGCTAATTGGTTCGACGAAAGAAATGTAGCCGAAAAATTAAGTGAAGATATAAAAGTTCGCAATTATATCCGCAATCGTAAGAAAAAAGCAGGCATTTCACGCATTTTAGTCGAACGAACAGCAAAACAACTTCGTATAACGATATTTACATCGCGACCCGGCGTTATCATTGGCCGTTCAGGAAAAGATATCACTCAGCTTGAAGAAGAATTGAAAAAAGTAACAGGAAAAGACGTGAAAATCTTGATAAACGAGATCAAACGTCCTGAACTTGATGCAATTCTCGTAGCCGATAATATTGCTCAACAGCTTGAAGGACGTATATCTTTCCGGCGCGCATTAAAGCAAGCAGTATCTTCGACAATGCGAATGGGAGCTCTTGGTATTCGTGTAATGTGTTCAGGTCGCTTAGGCGGAGCTGAAATGGCAAGAACCGAGCAATACAAAGAAGGTCGCATTCCACTTCATACAATAAGAGCCGATATAGACTACGGAACGGCAACAGCACAAACAATTTACGGCGCAATCGGCGTGAAAGTTTGGATATTCCGTGGCGAAATTATTGGAAAACAGAATAATTAATTTGAATTATAATAAACCGGCGAGATAAATAATGTTATCACCAAAAAGAATTAGATATCGGAAGACCCAACGCGGTAAAATGCGTGGATTCGCTGAAAGAGGTTCATTGGTAGCTTTTGGCTCCTATGGTTTGAAAGCACTCGAACCGCATTGGATAACCAATCGCCAGATTGAATCTGCTCGTATTGCGATAAATAGATATCTTAAACGCGACGGTAAAGTGTGGATAAGAATATTTCCTGATAAACCTTTCACCAAAAAACCTGCTGAGACACGTCAAGGCAGTGGTAAAGGTAATCCGGAAGGCTGGGTAGCGGTAGTTCGCCCGGGAAGAATCTTATTCGAGGTAGATGGCGTAACCCGCGAAGCTGCCAAAGAAGCAATGAGACTTGCTTCGAATAAATTACCAATCAAGACAAAATTTGTTACACGTATAGATCTAGCTTATAATGAAGCCACGTAATGTAAATGATTTGAAGGAACTGACCGAAACTGAGTTGGTTCGGCTTCTGGATGAATCGCAAGAAACCCTTGCAAAGCAAAGATTCCAGCATTCGCTAAAGCAGTTGCAAGATACTGCTTATTTGAAAATACTAAGACAAGACATCGCAAGAATGCGTACTATTTTAAACGAACGCCAAAAAGCTAATATTTAAAGGTGGAAAGCAAAATGGAAAATAATGAAATTCAAATCGAAACGCCAGAAGTAAAAACTCGTAAGAAAATTCTTCAAGGCAAAGTTACATCGGCTAAAGCTGATAAAACTATCACTGTTTCGGTCGTCAGCCAAGTAGCTCACCCGCTTTATAGAAAATACTATAAAAAATCTAAAAAGTTTATGGCTCACGATGAAATTAATACCGCTAAAGAAGGCGATACCGTAAGAATCAAAGAATCACGTCCCTTAAGCAGGCGCAAAAGATGGACACTGTTAGAAATCATTGAGCGTGCTAAGTAAAAAAAGGATAAAGAGAAATGATACAAGAAGAAACAAATTTGACGGTAGCCGATAATTCCGGCGCTAAAAAAGTACGCTGCATCCGCGTTTTAGGCGGTCATGGCAAAAAGTATGCCTCCATTGGCGATTTGGTAGTCGTTGCTGTCAAAAGTGCTATACCAAATTCTCCTGTGAAAAAAGGCTCTGTACAAAAAGCAGTTGTCGTCCGAGTTGCGAAGGAAATTCGCAGGAAAGACGGCTCTTACATTCGCTTTGATGAAAATGCTGCCGTAATTTTAAACGATAAAGGCGAACCAAGAGGAACACGTATCTTTGGACCGGTAGCTCGTGAGCTACGCGAGAAAAATTTCATGAAAATTGTTTCACTTGCTCCCGAAGTAATTTAAGGTGGTAAATATGACTAAGCTAAAAATTAAAAAAGGAGATACCGTCCAAATCATAACCGGCGACGACAAAGGTAAAACCGGCCGCGTTTTGGAAGTATATCCGAAAGAAATGAGACTTCTGGTTGAACAAATAAACATCCATTCGAAGCACCAACGCCCGACGCAACAAAACACAAACGGCGGAATTGTAAAAATGGAATTCCCTATTCCCTACTCTAACGCTATGATTGTTGATTCGGAGAAAAATCCGAGCCGCATCGGAATACGTTCGGAAGTAAAAAACGGGAAAACAATCAGAACACGATTCGCTCGCACTAATAAAAAAGATTTATAATAAAAGGCAGTTATAGATACTATGGCAAGTAAACCAGTAAAACAACCAGCACAAGGCAAGCCCGGCGCGGTCAAGCGCGGCGATTTCCCCTTCGAGGGAAAACGCATCGATGACGTAAAGGTCGAAGCTGCGCCAACCCCACGCTTGCATACTTTTTACTATGAACAGGTAGTTCCTGCATTGATGAAAAAATTTAATTATTCATCTATCATGCAAGCTCCTAAATTAGAAAAAATATGCTTGAATATGGGTATCGGCGACGCAGCACAAGATTTAAAAATGCTGCAAAGTGCTGTGAACGAACTCGAGTTAATCTCGGGGCAAAGACCTGTCGTAACAAAAGCTAAAAAAGCTATCTCGAACTTTAAGCTCCGGCAATATATGCCAATCGGAACCATGGTTACATTACGCCGAGCTCACATGTATGAGTTCTTGGACAGGTTCATTAATATCGCAGCACCACGTATTCGCGACTTCCGTGGTTTTAACGATAAAAGTTTTGATGGTCGCGGTAATTACTCAATCGGTATCAAGGAACAGATAATATTTCCGGAAATTGATGTCGATAAAGTGTCGAAGATCAGTGGCTTGGACGTTACATTCGTAATAAAAGCCAATACAGATGAAGAAGCACACGCACTATTGCAAGAATTTGGTTTCCCATTTCGTAAAAGAGATTAGGAGTAAACTATGTCAAAAATCAGTGTAAAAGCACGCAACGAAAAAAGACAAAAATTAGTTGATAAATACATCGCCAAACGCGAAGAATTGAAGGCTAACGGAGACTGGACAGGGCTACAAAAACTCCCCCGCAACAGCTCGCCAACACGTCTAAGAAGCCGTTGCTCAGTAACAGGCAGAGGAAGAGGAGTTTACAGTAAGTTTGGACTTTGCCGAAACGTTTTCCGTCAGTTAGCTCTGGAAGGTAAAATTCCAGGTATTCGTAAGGCCAGTTGGTGATATAAATTTGGTAGGAATTATGCCAGTAACAGATCAAATATCAGATTATTTAACACGTATTCGAAATGCAGGGAGTGCCGGTCATAAGACCGTAGCCATACCCAGCTCGAAGCTTAAGCTTGCTGTAAGCAAAATCCTAAAGGAACAAGGCTTTATAGCAGACTTTGAAGAAATTCAAGACAATATTCAAGCTAGTCTTAAAATTAGCTTAAGATATTTTAATAGAGAACCCGCTATCCGCGAAGTAAAGCGAATTAGCAAGCCCGGTCGCCGCGTTTATGTCGCTGTGGACCAATTGCCACGAATAAAAAATGGCTTAGGCATCGCTATCATTTCTACTTCAAAAGGCGTTATGACCGAAAAGGAAGCTAAAAAGTTTAACGTCGGTGGCGAAGTAATTTGTTCAGTATGGTAATCATTTAAAGGAGCTTAAAAAGTGTCAAGAATAGGAAAAAAAACCATAGTTGTTCCTGAGAAAGTTCAGGTAACTATTGAGGATAGACTCCTCAAAGCTAAGGGTCCGCTCGGCGAGCTTTCTTTTAGATTGCCCGAAGGAATTGATTACGTCTATGAAAATAATGAGATTAATTTCAGCCGCACAAGCGACCTAAAACACATCCGTGCTTTGCACGGGCTGTCGCGAGCCGAAGCTTTCAACGCCATATCTGGCGTAAACGAAGGCTTCATGAGAACCCTTATAATCGAGGGCGTGGGCTTTAAAGCCGAAATGAAAGGTACTAAATTGATGCTTTCATTAGGCTTCTCACACCCGATTGTAATTATACCGCCCGATGGCATTGCCATCGAGACCGCTACGCCGACTAATATTAAAATTAAAGGCATCGATAAGCATGTCGTCGGATTAGTGGCTGCCAAAATACGTTCATTGCGTCCACCAGAACCTTACAAAGGCAAAGGCGTTCGCTACGAAGGCGAATATGTACGCCGCAAAGCAGGAAAGACATCGGCAAAATAAAAGCCGGTAGTATGTTAATTATATCGAACAAGATAATAATTAGAGATAAAAATATGAGAATGCAGAAATTAATAGCACATCGCAGACATCGTCGTAAGATGAGCATACGTAAGAAAGTTTACGGTACTCCGGAAAGGCTTCGCCTTACCATCAGCCGTAGCTTGACTAATATCTATGCTCAGATAATTAACGACGTCGAAGGAAAAACATTAGTTGCCGCTTCATCACTCGATAAAGATGTTTTGTCGCAAGTTAAACCCGATATGAAAAAAACTGATATCAGTAAATTAGTCGGATTGCAACTTGCCAAAAACGCTCTTTCCTCGAATGTTAAAAGCGTAACTTACGACAGAAACGGCTACTTATATCATGGCCGTGTCAAAGCATTAGCAGACGGAGCCCGCGAGGGCGGACTTATATTTTAAAATTCTGATACAAAGACTACAGAAGGAGTAATCGTGTCAAAGATTAAATCATCAGAATTAGAACTAAGAGATAAATTAGTTTACGTTGGCAGGACCGCAAAAGTAGTAAAAGGCGGTCGCCGTTTTAACTTCTCGGCAATAGTAGTTGTCGGCGATGGTAACGGTCATGTCGGCTATGGCTTGGGTAAAGCAGGCGAAGTAGTAGATGCAGTTACGAAAGCGACCGAAGCCGCAAAGAAAAATATCGTTAAAGTACAACTTCAAGGGACTACGCTCCCACACGAGGTTGTAGGAAAATTTGGAGCGGCTAAAGTACTTATTCGCCCGGCTACACCCGGTACAGGCGTTATCGCCGCCGGCGGGGTACGTGCAATATTGGAACTCGCAGGTGTGCAAGACGTTTTAACTAAAAGTCTCGGATCTTCTAATCCGCATAATACAATTAAAGCGACTCTACGCGGACTGACTGATATGGAGGACGCACAAGCAGTAGCTTCGCGTCGTGGCATTTCAGTCGAAAAAGTTGTCCGCGGTTAAGGTTTCGTGCGTTAAATAAGCATGAATATTATTAAAAAAGGTAAATTGTAATGAGTAAATTAAAAGTAACTCAAACCCGTAGCGTTATTAAACGCTTAGAAAAACAGAAGCGCACTATTAAAGCGCTCGGATTGGGCAGACCGAACTATTTTAATATTCTACCCGATAATCCGCAAATTCGCGGTATGATCGAGGTTGTCAAACATCTCGTTAAAATTGAAGAAGTTTCAGAATAATTAAAGAAATAAAATGAAGCATATTGGTAATCTTATAAAGGCAGAAGGGGCAACCCACAAGAAAAAACGTATCGGACGCGGTCCGGGATCCGGTCACGGGGGCACGGCCACTCGTGGACACAACGGACAAAAGTCCCGTAGTGGATCGAAAATCCCACGTTATTTCGAAGGCGGTCAAATGCCCTTGAACAGACGCCTACCCAAATTCGGATTTACTAATCCATTCAGAGTCGAATACCAAATTATTAACGTTGGTATTCTCCAAAAATTAATCGATGATAAAAGAATCGGTATGAACATCGATTTCGAGCAGCTATTCGCTCTCGGCATTATCTCGAAAGGCAGAATGCGTCTTAAAATTTTGGGCTCGGGCGAGCTAACTTCCCCATTGGAAATTTCCGCCCACGCTTTCTCTGAATCCGCAAGACAGAAAATCGAATCTGCGGGAGGCAAAGCTATAACAAATGGCTAATTTCGTTCAAACTATACAGAATATATTCAAAATTGAAGAACTTAGACAAAGAATTCTTTTTACTTTAGGTATTCTTATCGTTATCCGGCTCGGTGCTCACGTTACCTTGCCGGGTATCGACGTTCAAGCTCTGGCGGTCAGTAATGCTAACGCATCGTCCAACACCTTGTTCGGTCTCTTCGATTTGTTCGTCGGTGGAGCGTTCTCGAACGCTGCAATTTTTGCTTTGGGTATTATGCCCTATATTACTTCCTCTATTATCTTTCAGCTCGCCGGTGTAGTAATACCGGAAATTCAAAAAATGCAGAAAGAAGGTGAGGAAGGTCGAAGGAAAATAACACAATACACCCGTTACGGTACAGTAATTATCGCTGCTATGCAAGGCTGGGGGCTTTCTATTAAGTTAGCTTACCAACAAACTGCCGGCGGCATGAACGTTGTTCCCGACTCTGGTGTAATGTTCACTCTTACAACTATATTTTTGCTTACAGCAGGCGTCGTCTTTATGATGTGGCTCGGTGAGCAAATAACTGAACGCGGTATCGGTAATGGTATATCACTTATTATCTTTATCGGTATTATAGCACGATTGCCCGGCTCGCTCTGGCAAGAATTATTGCTAGTTATGTCCGGCTCACGCCACTGGATAGTCGAATTAGTTGTTGTAATTCTGCTCGTCGGAATTATCGCTGCGATTATCTTGGTAACGCAGGGAGCGCGGCGAATACCTGTTCAATACGCTAAACGTCAAGTTGGACGTAAAGTCTATGGCGGCACTACTCAGTATATCCCGCTTCGCGTGAATACTGCAGGCGTTATGCCTATCATCTTTGCACAAGCTTTGATGTTTATACCAAATACGATATTGAGCTTTTTCCCGGAAAGTCAAACTATGATTACTTTGGCTCGCTGGTTTAGCTATGATTCATTCGTCTATGCAGCTTTTTATTTTACATTGATTGTGTTCTTTACATATTTTTATACAGCCATTATCTTTAATCCTAAAGATATTGCCGATAATATGAAAAAACAAGGCGGATTTATACCCGGCATCAGGCCCGGTCAGAATACTATCGATTATGTCGATTCTATACTGACACGGATTACCTTACCCGGATCTATTTTCCTTGGCTTAGTAGCTATTATGCCTACTTTCGTTATTAACATATTTGGCGTTGGTATGGGCTTTGCTCAATTCTTTGGCGGAACTTCGTTGCTGATTATAGTCGGCGTTGCTTTGGATACTTTACAACAAATTGAGTCCCACTTGCTAATGCGTCACTACGATGGGTTTATGAAAAGCGGTAAAATGAAAGGAAGAGTAGGCGGCGGTTTATAATAATGAAAGAACAATCAAGCAATAATCAACAAAAAATTTATATAAATAAATTAGAAGAAATTAAAAAAATTGAAATTTCTTGTAGGATTGTTGCTGATACTCTGGCTTTACTTAAGCAATACATAAAAGTGGGTATAACCACTTTGGAACTTGATAAAATCGCTGAGGACTTTATCCGCTCAAAAAATGCAAGACCTGCTTTTTTGGGTTATAAGCCCGATAGAAACGTTATCGCTTTCCCGGGTACGTTATGTATATCAATAGATGAAGTAGTCGTACACGGGATACCGGGCGAAAGAAAACTAAAAGAAGGCGAGATTGTGTCTTTGGACTGCGGTGCTGAATTGAACGGATTTTACGGCGACTCCGCCGTTACTTATCCGGTCGGTAAAATATCGCAGGAAAAAGAACGTTTGCTTAAAGTAACAGAAGAATCTTTGATGCTTGGAATCGAAGCAGCTGTCGAAAATAATAAAATTTATGACGTCTCGAAAGCCATTCAGACGCATTGCGAACAAAATGGCTACTCGCTTACACGCGAATTAGTCGGGCATGGAATAGGCAAAAAACTTCATGAAGAACCGCCCGTTCCTAACTTTGTACCGCCACTTTTGCATAGGAAGAAATATCCGAATGTAAAGCTATTGAGCGGTATGGCTATCGCAATCGAACCAATGGTTCATATTGGTAAAAAAGAAGTTTTTACCGAACAGGACGGCTGGACAATTATTACGAGCGATCGCTCGCCAGCAGCTCATTTTGAGCATACAATAGTAATTGATAAAAATAAACCGTTAATATTAACATTAAGAAATTAATCTTAAAATATGTCTAAACAAGAACTTATAAAAGTCGATGGAGTAATCGAGGAAACATTACCTAATACCCAATTCATTGTAAAATTTGAAAATGGACATAAGGTCATGGCTCATATTTCCGGCAAAATGCGAATGAACTTTATTAAAATTCTGCAAGGCGATAAGGTAACAGTGGAGCTTTCTCCCTATGACCTTACGAAAGGTAGAATAATTTACAGATATAAATAGTAATAAATATAAAGAGAAATGCTATGAAAGTAACAGCATCAGTAAAAAAAAGAAGTCCTGACGATAAAATTGTCAAAAGAAAAGGACGCGTGTACATTATTAACAAGAAAAATCCACGTTTTAAACAAAGACAAGGTTAAAAGGAGTAGACTCGAAAAATGGCACGTATAGCAGGTATTGATTTACCGAAAAATAAACAAGGCGTTATAGGTCTAACCTATATTTATGGCATTGGCGATACTCTGGCTTCTCGAATTTTGAAAGAAGCAGGTATAGCAGAAAATAAGAAAGTATCAGCTTGGTCGGACGATGAAATTGCTTCAATCCGTCAAGTAATGGAAAATTACAAAACAGAAGGTCAGCTGCGCAGCGAAATTCAAATGAACATCAAACGCTTGATGGACATTGGTTCCTACCGAGGCCTTCGCCACAGACGTGGCTTGCCCGTTCGCGGACAACGCACACGTACTAACGCTCGTACCCGTAAAGGTCGTAAGAAAACAGTTGCCGGAAAGAAAAAAGCAGCCGGTAAGAAATAATAAAATATTGCTTTTTCTAATATTGTTATGTATTATTAATATATATTTAGGTAAATATCTGTGGCTAAGAAAAAAATAAAGAAAAAAGTTGTTGCGGACATACACGGCAAAGCATTTATAAGAGCTACATTCAATAACGTACAAGTACTCATTGCCGATACTTATGGCAACGCTCTTTGCTGGTCCTCGGCAGGACGTAACGGTTTCCGCGGAAGCAAAAAGAATACTCCGTATGCCGCTCAAGTTTCTGCAGAAAAAGCCGCAAAAGAAGCTTTTGATATGGGCTTGAGAAAAGTGGATGTAGTTGTCAAAGGGCCCGGCTCGGGACGCGAAGCCGCTATCCGCGCTCTTGCACAAGCAGGATTGGAGATTCATTCGATTATCGATAAAACTCCTATCCCACACAATGGATGCCGCCCGCCAAAAAGAAGAAGAGTCTAATCTCCAATTTTTTACGGCTGTCGCTTTATCCAAAATAAATGAATTTATTATTATTAAATCCGGCATAGAGAATATATGAATACTCAAATGCAAATGCCCGATAGGGTCCATATTGAAGAATCTTCTTCTGAATATCACGGCAGGTTCATTATGCAACCGCTCGAAATCGGCTATGGAGTTACCATCGGCAATGCTCTTCGCAGAGTACTGCTCTCCTCCATTCCCGGCTCGGCAGTAGTTGGTCTGAAAATAAGTGATGTACTCCATGAATTTCAATCAATTCATGGCGTCAAAGAAGATGTTTCTGAAATTATTTTGAATTTAAAAGAAGTACGTTTTAAACTTCACGACAAAAAAGTTAACCGTATCCTTTTTCAACTAAAAGGACCCGGTCAATGGACTGCTAAAGATATACAAGACGCAAATCCACAAATCGAAGTGCTCGACCCTTCGCATCATATCGCTACTTTGGCTAATGATGCTGAATTCGATGTAGAGCTTCGTATAGGACGCGGCAAAGGTTACGTCCCTGCCGAAGAACAGCAAATTGTGGACTATCCCGTCGGTATGCTGCCTATCGATGCTATTTATACACCGATAAAAAATGTTATCTATACCATCGAACCATACCGCGTCGGGCAACGTACCGACTACGAAAGACTTGTTTTGGACATCCGTACCGACGGTACTATTTCCTCACAAGAAGCGGTTCACTTTGCATCCAAAATTTTGAACGACCATATACGGTTCTTTATTAATTTTGAGGCTTATGAAGAAGAAGTGCCGCAAGTTGAAGTAGTCGAAGAAGAAGTCAAAGCGGCTGAAAAAAATAGACTTCGTAAGATTTTGCTTACTCCCGTCGATGAGCTCGAGCTTAGCGTACGGGCGCACAATTGCCTTAAAGCAGCTAATATCAAAACGTTGGGCGAACTCGTCCAATTGCAAGAATCCGAGCTTCTTAAATTCCGTAACTTTGGCAGGAAATCTCTTGCCGAGCTTAACGAAATTGTCGAAGTTTGTGGACTTGATTTTGGTATGAACGTAGAGCATTATCTGAAAGAAGAACCTAAAGTTCACTCTCTCGAATAATTTTGATTAATGTTTAATTAGAGATAGAAATATGAGACACCTTGTCAAAGGAAGAAAACTTAAAAGAACAGCAAGCCATAGAAAAGCTCTTATGGCAAACCTTGCTATGTCATTATTCGAACATAAAAAAATAGTTACTACCGAAGCAAAAGCTAAGGAACTACGCCCCTATGCAGAGCATTTGATTACGAAAGCAAAAAATGCTCTTCTTCGTGAAAAACAAGGTTTGCTCGACGAGGGTCAAACAATCGACGTGCATAGTAGAAGAATCGTTGCTCGCGTTATCCGCCAAAAACCGATATTGCAAGAACTTTTCGATGCTATCGCTCCCGTTGTCGAATCTCGTAACGGTGGCTATACCCGCATAGTTAAATTAGGCTTCCGCCGCGGCGATGCTGGTAAAAAAGCTATGATCGAACTTATCGATTGGGCTAACCCCCAAGACGGTACTGTTAGTATGAAAACTAAGAAAAAAGCTAAAAAAGTCGATAATCAAAATAACGCTGCTTCCGCTGCAAAAGTTACTCCAGCTCCTGTTGCTACTAAAGCACCAGTAGTCGAGCCTGCCGCAGTTGTGGATGAAGTTATCGATACTCAAGCTGAAATCATTGAAACACCTGTTGCTGAAGTTGCTCCTTCTGAAGAAACTCCAACTGCATCAGAAAAACCTGTTTTCGATGATACAGCTGATACTGAAGAAAACAAGGCATAAAGCAATTTTCAAGGAAACTTTAAAGCGTCTTAATCATTTTTGATTGGACGCTTTTTGAGTATATGTTTAGAAAATTAATATTAAATTAATATATGAATTTATCGATGCTAAACAGTAAAATATTCAAATCAGCTAATTTGCTGCTTTTGTTGTGTTTTTTGCTAGTCACATTAACGAATTCAAACCCCGAATTAGAAAATCAATCAAAATTATCCCTTTCGCAAAATGAATACTTGCATAACGTAAATTATGTAGCATCTTCGCAAGTTCTCTTTTCTGCAGATATAAAACTTCTTGAAAATCGGCTTAGTACATCACAATTTCATTGCATTAATAGCTTGGATTTCGCTGGCGCCGCTTACTCAAATTTTCATATTGGAAATCGTCTGCAAATTTTAGAAGGACTTCATTTTGCTCATAAACACAACATTTTACTCATAATGATTTTCCCATTCCACAGCTTTTGGTAAAAATAACTATAAAATTAGGATCTACAAGTTACTCGAATCGACGATTTAAATTTTAAATCGATGATTCACTGTATTTATGCTTTATAGTTATATTATTTAAAAAAATTATCAAAAGGAAATATTATTATGGATACGTCCAAAATTGTTATATTTATAGTGTTTTTAGCAGTATGTGTTTTGCCGATTATATATATATCACGCAAAGGCAAAAAGAAAGAAAAACAAACAGAGTCTTCTTTTCAAAAAATGGTTTCAATGAATGCCGTTAATGTCAAAACGATAGACAGATGGCATAATACTATCATTGGAATAGATGAAAAAAACGCGATGTTGTTTTTTGTCAGAAATGGTAATGAAGAAGAAATCAGCAAAGCCATTGAATTGAAAGATATAAATAAATGCATTGTAAATAATATCGCAAAAGCCGGAAACAGTAGTTCGCAGATAATGGAGCTAATCCTTACAGGCGATAAAGGCGAAACTACTTTAGAGTTTTATAATTCTGAAGTAGATGGTTTCACTTTGACCGGTCAATTGCAAATTATAGGGAAATGGCATAAGATTATCTCAGGAATTATAAAGAAAAACAAATAGTTAACTGACAGATAGAGTTTGGGCGAACGGCGTTCGCCCAAATCGTTGGGCACACATTAAATCACCTCACCCCGACCTTCTCCATAAATGGAGCCCTAGGAAGAAGTGATTGTATTGTTACAGTTTGAAAATCTTTAATTTAGGGTTCACTCTTTATCTCATTTGGAGGAACTGGCGCAGACGTCGTCTTAAGCCAATATCCAAGTGGCATTAACCGCAAACCATAGCAGCTTTTCCCCTGCTCCCTGCATAAAAATATTCCTTTGAAAATACACAACATTAAATTATATTTGCATATGGAAATTCTGCCGAATGGGCGTAGGCAGGATGATAAACTCTGAGTTACGCAAAATAGCAATATTAGAGGGTTA
>JBBRJR010000008.1:0-24865 GCA_038218865.1 Kapaibacterium sp. (SeqCode)
GCTCCCGGATCGCCTTCGTTTAAAATCATTATTTTACCAGTTTCAGGGATTCTGACTTGCTGCACCAATGGTTTTGCTTTGATAGTGTCTATTGACTGGCGAGTTTCCAAGTCTATTACATTTACGAAATTGTCTGTAGGCGTCCACGCCCCTGGCGGAATAACTCGCGTCGAGACGTAGAGCTTGTAGTCCCAAATAGCAAGCGAAACAACGGTTTCGTCGTAAACGAATGAATCGACGAACATAAGATGATTAACGTCGAAAATTTTAATATAACCATTTTGGTGAAAAATTAGCAAATCGCCCGTCGATAGAGGTCGCAAGGGAAAGCCGGGAGTGCCGAAATCGAAATCATAAACTTTTTCGATATGCACTTCAGGCATAGTAATATCGCCGATTGTGGTAGCAATCGGAACGACAGCATGCCAAAGAGAGGGCACTTCGTCAGTAGCGGGGTCGAACACTCCGTCGAAATTGGCATCAACTCCCAGGCAGAATGTATAGAATTCACCATCAGCTGTACTAAACAAAAAAGCTGGTTGCTTGCCGACGCGTGCCGTGTCGATTTTAAAATCAGCCATAGCTGATAAATTGACGCCGAAAAATAGAGCAAGTGCAATAGTTACGTAGATTTTACGCATAAAAAGTAACCTCCAATAATATATGTAAAGATTGAAGGAAATGAAAGGTTAGAAACAGATTAGTCTTTCGCTTCCCTCATTGCATCAGTTAGTCGCTGATGTCCCAAAAAATTAGCTTGGTTCAATGAGGATTGTCTATCGGTCTTCTGACTTACAAGCATCATGCCCCCTTGATTTCGCCTTCCCGCTTTTTTCAATTGAAATGAAAAATCTAACAGTGGCTGTATTTTTTGTTTCTTATTTAATTAAGACCAAAAAACACGTGAAATTGGAGTAGCTATTACAGCGGCGCTAACCGTACAGGATTTCCACCTGTTTCCCAAAACATAAACAATCGTGCATCGCAAAATTAATAATTTAAATAGAAATAAAAAAGATAATTTATTTAAGTATTAGCCAACTAAATACCGATATATATGTAACGATTGAATATCTAAGAACTTAGCGTGTAAAATAATAATTCTACATAAAATATTATCTCTATGTATTTGTATTTAAAAATATTTAACATAATTTAACGCTTGTAATATCGTCTTATATTCATAATTTTGTTTTATGGTATTTTTCAATTTAAAAAATAGGTTTTAATATGAAAGTCGAACACATAGAGGCATTTTTAAAAGAAATCGAATTGTTCAAGGATTTGAACGACGACGAATTAAAATTAGTTGCCGCCAATGCTGGCAGAAAAACAATCAAAGCAAACGAAATATTATTTGAAGAGAATACGCCACGCAAGCATCTATTTATGATAATCGATGGCGAACTGGAATTATTCAAAGCTACTGCCTTCGGAAAAGAAAGAGTTTTGACCTCATTTGGCAAATTTGACTTTTTGGGCGAAGGTGCTTTGATGGATGATTATCCGCACTCGACATCTGCACGCGCCCGCAAAAATACTGAACTAGTTACGTTCCACCGCGAAACGCTTACCAAGCTGATGGAGTCGAATCCGCAGATGGTCGTGAAAATATTGTCGCGCATAGCTCGCGTTATTTCTCGCCGCATGAGAATTACAACTAATCAGGTTGCCGACGTCGCCGTTCAATATATTTCGGGCAAAACTCGCACCGAGCATGACCTTTTGGGTTATCGCGAAGTGCCTGATGAGTATTACTATGGCGTGCAAACGCTGCGGGCTATCGAGAATTTCAACATTACGGGTGTTGCTATTTCGCATTACCCAATGCTAATTAAAGCATTGGCGCAAGTGAAATTAGCTGCTGCTAAAGCAAATTTTGCGATTGGGCTTTTGCCGCCTAAGATGACTAACGCTATAACTCAGGCTTGCGAAGAGATAATTCAAGGCAAATGGCACACGCATTTCATCGTGGACGTAATACAAGGCGGAGCCGGCACTTCGACAAATATGAATGCAAACGAAGTTATCGCCAATCGTGCGCTCGAAATCATGGGATACGAAAAAGGCGATTACGAGCATTGCCACCCGAATAATCATATTAATTTATCGCAATCGACAAACGACGCTTACCCGACTGCTTTGAATATTGCTATCATTTACGAAAATGGACATTTGGTCGAAGTTTTGAAAGAACTTATCAAATCATTTTCGGTGAAAGCTCAAGAATTTTCCAAAGTAATTAAAATGGGCAGAACGCAATTGCAAGATGCCGTGCCGATGACTTTAGGACAAGAATTTGAGGCATTCGCCGTTACGCTCGAAGAAGAAATTTTGCGTTTGGAATCTAATTCACGCTTGCTTTTGGAGATTAACATGGGCGGCACAGCTATTGGAACAGGCATAAATGCTGATCCGAAATATCGCGAGTTAGTTACTCAATATTTGTGGGAAATCACTGGTTTGCCGGTCAAATCAGCCAGCAATTTAGTTGAAGCTACGCAAGATACGGGAGCTTTTGTTATATTTTCTTCTGCTGTAAAACGTTTGGCAATAAAATTATCTAAGATTTGCAATGATTTACGTTTGCTTAGCTCGGGCCCTCGCGCTGGATTTAATGAAATAAACCTTCCGCCAATGCAGCCGGGCTCGTCGATTATGCCGGGCAAAGTGAATCCTGTCATACCGGAAGTAGTAAATCAGATTGCTTATAAAGTTATCGGAAACGACCTGACAGTAACATTAGGCGCCGAAGCAGGGCAATTGCAATTGAACGTAATGGAGCCGGTAATAGCACAAAGCATATTTGAATCAATGGAAATGCTGATAAACGGCATGGAAACGCTGAAATATCGTTGCATAGACGGCATTACAGCAAACGAGGACAAATGTTTGTCCTACGTGCAAAACAGTATCGGCTTGGTAACGGCATTAGTGCCGTATCTTGGCTATGAAATAAGTTCAAATTTGGCAAAAGATGCTTTGGCTAACAACAGAAGCATTTACGATTTAGTTTTGGAACAAAATCTTTTGTCAAAAGAAAGATTAGACGAAATCCTTTCGCCAGAAAACATGCTTTCGCCAAAAACATTTGAGATGAAAGCCTAGCAGGCAAAGAAGATGGTCGGTTATCGGTTTCCAGTTATCGGTGAAAAGGAGTTGCTGCCCCGATAAGTCATGATTTCGAGGAATATGGTCAAGCAAGGATGCTTGACCAACCCGTATTTAAAGGAGTTAGTGCGACAAGCATCCCTGCTTGTCATTCATTTATTACTTATCGGGGCAGCCACATCTTTGTTTCAAGTGGTCGGTTATCAGCTATCGGTGAAAGGCAATCAGGTGGCGGTTGAATGAGTTTATGATGAATAATATAAATCTGTTAAGTTTGATAGACTTAATATCTTACAAATCGAATTATAACAGCAAATATAATTATTTGATAATTGAAATAAATGTTTTAAATTTGTTGAGTATAGAATCAACATCCACGTAAAAATGATTTAATTCGAAATTTTAGAATATATGTTATTTTTTAAGGAAGTAATTTTATGAACAAGGAAATTTACCAATCAACACTTCGAGCTGGCAGCAGAACGTACTTTTTTGATGTAAAAAATGCTTCAAATGGAAAATTGTATCTTGACATTACCGAAAGTCGAAAAAAACAGGATGGTACTTATGAAAGGCATAACATTATGATTTTCAAAGAAGATGTTAAGCACTTTAAAAATGAAATTATTGAAATTTATGAAAAATACTTTTCAAATTAGATAAACTCATCTTATTAAAACGAACAAGTTGTGAGTTGATACTTAAAGCACATTTTCGTATTTATGAGTTAATCCAGAATAGCTGTCCAAACTTTTTTTAAAAGAGTTATTAGGACGAATGTTTATATTTGTCAATTGATAAACCTTAGTAGAAAACGAACCAAGCAGTAAATCAACCTTATTACCTTATTAATGGAATAAATAAGGTTGGGGATTATCGTAAATATGATTTCTACTAAGGTTTTTAATGAATTTGCTTTTTTTATCGCATAGCGATTGGATAATGGTAGAAATTCACGGTTATTTTGCCTTTTTATTAGATGTGGCACACCTTCGAGGTGTGCCACATCTGGGACGTATGCTGGTTTCGATGCGCTTCGCTACTTTAACCAGCGAATAAGAATTGGAGAGCTTACAAGATTCAATTTTCATGTTATTGTCCCCCCTCTTTTAAGATGGGGCTAGGGGGTGTTAGTATTATTTTTGCAGTTTTATTGTTCATTTAACAAAAATGTTATGTATAAAACCTAAAAATATACCTTATCGGGGCAGCCTCTACATGAAGAATATCTGTGTTAGTTGCTTTACTGTTACCTGCTACCCAACGCCCAAAGCCTAACGCCTAATGCCGACCACCCCCCACCAACAATTAATTTTACTGTTTATAAAATGCTTTATAAAGGTATTTCGTCATAAAATATTATTTGAAATTTATATGAGCATAATAATGAAAAATAAAAGCATAATCCTTTTATTACTTTTTACTTTACTGGCTTCGTGTGCTTCTGAAAATGATTCCTTAGTCAATCCGCCGCCGCGATTCGAAACGGTGAAGGTGCGATTTTATAATCTTGCCGGAGATGGAGCCGCTCGCACGTTGGTGTTGGAATCCAAAACTGAACTGCAAAGCATTGCAGTAGGCTCGCTTTCCGCTCTTGCGCAGCCGCCAGCAGATTCAGTCTCTTTGGAAATAAAAAACGTTTCCGGAACTATCGAACTTAAATCCAGTCAGCGGTTTTTGTTTGGTAGGAATATCACCTATACCTTCGTCGCGCTGCCCTCGCCTTTTGGCGCCCAGAATGGAAGAGCTGCCGATACCATAATCGCTTTCGGCACGTCCTATACGCTTTCTCAAAATCGTAACGAAGCCTACCTCAAAACGTTGAACGCCAATCCTGATTCGACTATATCCTACTCTGTCAATTTAGGCTGCCAAAACGGAATAACTTTGACGAGTTCGCTGTATTATCGCAAATTCACCATTGCCTCAATCGTTCACGTTGGCGAAGTGCCTATTTCGATTACCAAGCACCGCGGCGGCATTGATTCGCTTGTCGGGCTTTTTGCATTTAATTTTGCGGAGCAGGGGCAATACACGATTATTATCAAATCAAATAACATAGGCGGCGAGGAGATTTTGCTGCTAAATGATTTGGACGAAACAACAGGAGCCTTGAGCTACCCAACTGCCATAGATGAACGCTACAGTAAAATTCGGACGCTGAATTTTTCCTCCGCGCCCGTCAGCATAAAAAAAGCGCCGGAAGAAGTGATTGTTGATGGCACAATTCCAAATTTTATCGAAAGCTACAAAAAAATCTCCGCTTGCAATACAATTGACAAGGACACCCTGTTCATTGAATCCGGCGGACAGCGCACAGCGAGTTTCACAACTTCGTTCGAAGTTCTCGAAAAGTATAGCATCGCCGTTTTTGATTCTGCAGGCAACAAAGCCGCCAAAGCGGTAGTTATTCCGCCGGCAAGGCTTGCCGAGAGCTTGGGCGAGCGAGCAGTAGTCCGCGTTCTCAACGGCGATTACCTTCGCGACGGACTTACCGTTTCGCTTGGCGCTCGCGAGATACCCAACGCCAAAGGCGAAGATTTGGAGCGTGGTTTCCGTTCAGGCGAAACGCTCGCTTCGCGTATAGCTTTCGGCAAGCTCTCGGGCTATTCGCTTTTGAATCCGGGAGTACTTCCGATAGCTGTTTTCACTGCTGCTGAGCCGGCAAAATTAGTTACTGCTGCACGAGTAAACATTGAGCAAGGTAAACAATATCTTATAGTTGTACATACTCAGCCTGATGGAAAAGAGAGAATTACTATAGTCGAGGAATCTGCCGAGAATCAAGTTTTGGAACCACAACCGGAAGGCGTATTCGTGCAAGCAGTTCACGGCACAGCCGGCAAAGACTTTATCAAATTGGAGTTCCCCGGCCTTTTCTCACAAGCCAAGCTGAACTACGGCGGCTCACTTGCTACCATACTCGAAGCTGGCACTGAAAGCGTGAAAATCGACGGAATAGCCCACAGCATAACTGCCACGTCTGAAGATCGCGTAATACTTATTTCCACCGGAACAAAAGAGGCGCAGGAAATTTTTGACATTACCTCGCCGCCGCTTTTTGCAGAAAGCAATTATTTCGTTCGCCGTTATATTAATGCTTCTAAAGAAATAAATTTGCTCAATGCGATGATAAACGATTCGCTCGTTATTATGCCAAATATTCAGTACAAAACTCGCTCCAGCTTTGAAAAGATCTACCGCGAGAAAAAGTTCAGCCTCTTTTTCCAAAATTCTGAAAACGGGAAAAATTTAACGCGAATAGATGATCTATTTTTGACCTACGGAAAAACGTTCTCGCTAATATTTATCGGAGACAGCCGCTACGCCGGATATTCACTAATTGTACAGCAAGAGTATTAATGTTTTTTAGAGACAACATTGGAAAATCAAAAATAAGATTAAAAAGAATTAAATAAATAAGGATAATATATGTTTGAAAAATTCAAGAAGAAAGAAGGATGGCTTTGGAAAACTTACCATGAAATTGATACAGTCTCTGTACTATTCGACAAGCATCATCTGTTTATGTTCGCTTCCGGTATAGCATTTAATATAGCACTCTACCTAATACCAATGTTTTTGGTGGCTATCTATATGATAAATATATTTGTCGATGCCAATGAATTGACATTGATATTGGAAAAAGCAATGCGGGATTTCATGCCACCGACGACATCATCAAGTGAATTAATACACACTATTGTCGTGGAGATACGAAAAATAAATATGCACAGCAGCGTGGCGGGTCTCATTGGTATTTTTTCGCTTTTGTGGATTTCGTCTCTTTTAATCAGCTCCTTCCGGTCAGCGCTCAACGGCATTTTCGAGATAACAGAGGAAAAATTCTTTTTGTTTTACAGAATGACAGATATATTGCTAACTCTTGTTTTAACAGTGCTTATCCTGATTTATTCGTATGTCGTGCCGATGTTGAATTTTATAATTATTTTTTTAAATGACTATATGCCTGCATTTTTGCATGGGCTGGTAAGTAATCTGCTACTTATGAGCTTGACGCTTGGAACGTCATTTGTACTGTTTTTCTTTGTTTTTAGATTTATCCCAACGAAGCGGCTTCCGCTGTTCGTTTCGTTTTATAGTACAGTCGCCTGCGTGGTGATGATTGAATTAGCTCGAAATATATTCGGTTGGTACATAAGCAGTTTCAGCGATTATGGCAAGTTCTACGGCACTTACGCCGTGCTTATCTCGATGGCAATTTGGATTTATTACTCATCATTTATACTTCTCGCTTCAAGTGAAGTAGTAAATTATATCTATTGCAAACGAGAGAAACGAAAGAAAGACGAAGCCGCAAAAGAATTAGATATAGCCTAATGGTGCTGCGAAAAATGCCTCCCAAAACACAGCTACAGCCGCATTCCTATGCTGAAATATGCAAGCGTTTCGCCTTTCATTATTCCATTTGGCTCGGCAAGAAAATAAAAGGCGCGTGCAACGGAGAATTTAGCTGGACCCAGCGGTGTATCCAGTTGCAGCGAGGCGCCAAAGCCATGCCGCAAATTATTAAACCGGACTGCCTCCGGCGCAAGCCAAATAGCGCCCAGATCGTATCGCACTGAAACATAAGTGTCGAAAAGAACTTTGAAAGGCAACTTTAGCCTTGTTTCAAGTGAACTTGTAAAAATCTGCCGTCCGCGTTCCTCGTCCTCACGGTAGCCGTAAAAGCTGTTTTCGCCGCCTAAGGAGAAAAACTCAGGCGAAGGCAGCGTTTTATCAGCCCCCCCGAATAATATTGACGGGATAAGAGTGATATCGTCAATTGTTAAATTATTTCGATAGTAAAAATATGCTTTAGAAAAGCTCTCGCTTTCATTAATTGCCATAAGTCCGCTTTCAAGCGACAATTCTATAATCTGTCCAGAAGTAGCGAAATCTGATTTATTTTCAGAATCAAATAGCGTGGAAACTTTGATTGTCGATATATTATAGAAATCGCTTTTTTTGTCGCCATGTTTATAATATCGTTGATTTTCCAAGCGATACTCAAGCCCGAAGATGCCATTTTTATCAATTTGAGTGCCTACGCCAACTTTTCCGCCAAGCCTTTCTATAGCCCATTCGGATTCTTTCAGCCGAGTGAATGTATTTTTTTTTATATTGATTCGAGACGCATATTGATTATAATCAAATTTTGAATAATAGAAATCTGAATTAAATGAAAAGTGAGTATTGAAAATTCGCGGATTATCAATCAAAAATGAATATTCCTGATTACGGCTGCCTAATGCCATACGTGCCGCCAAGCGAATACCGGCGTTGAATAAATTCTCTTGAATGGCGTCTATGCCGACTTGCCCGTACCGCTCGTTATCGACTCGAGCGCCTATGCGAAGCGTTTGAGTTCCCGCTTCGGTTACGACTATATGCAGTACATTACTTTTGTCAAAATTATCATCGTCGATAAATATATCAATAGAAGAGAAAAGACCTGTTTTTTTTAGGTTGTTCCAGCCGCGAACAATTTTTCCGGAATTTACGGGCTGTCCCTCTTTGAATTTTATTTCTCTTTTTATCAGAAAGCTGCTGGTAGCTTCATTGCCGGATATAATAATTTTGTGGATAACGCCTTCGTCCACAGTTAAAAATAAGTTGCCATGGTCATCTTGTCGTGCAGATGAAATATCAGCATAAGAATATCCTTGATTTCTATATTGAGAAATCAACTTTTCTGCTATATATTTTTTGTTTCTTGGACTTAAATAATAAAAATAAAGAGAATCGTTAAGACTTGTTACAAAACTTTTTATCGCCACGTTTTCGCATCCGATAATAATAATATTTTGCAATTTAGCAAATTTTTTGGCAGTAAGTATTAGCTCTTCGGAAGACAAGTCGCAAGTAACTGTTTCGTACCTGCCGGTGTGCATCAAAAAGCATATCGCTTCATTATAATTAGCAAGGTTAATGCCTGATTTTAATGTATTTTCAAAAACGACGGAATCGGGAAGTTCTAAATTCTTTACTGTTATTTTTTTACCGCGCAAATAATCATCGTCCAAGCCAATATTAAATCTAGAATTCAGCAAGGAATCCCGCAACTGCACGTAGCGAGCCAAAATATCGTTGCTAAGCAATCGAGCTGCTGTTTTGCCCTCGTCAATTAAGGAATCCAGTTTGGTGAAATCATTATTTTTGTGGCTGCTTATATTTGGCGTAATTACGAAATCAGCTTTTTTTAGCTGGTCGGAGGTGAATTTATTCATAGAAATAGAAACCACTTGGTCGGCGATATTCCAAGGTGTGTTCAGCTCCTCACGCGGCAAAAGCGGCGAAACTGTACTGATAGCAATTATCATATCTGGCTTAAATTCTTCGGCAGCATCGACAGGGACATTCGCAAAGATGCCGCCATCGATTAATATAAGCGAATCCCGCCGAATGGGCGTGTAACGTAGCGGAATAGTCGAACTTGCGCGGACAGCGGAAATAATGCTGCCGGAGCGTTGGGAAATCGATCTGCCGGTCAGCAAATCAGTCGTTACTGCTCGGAACTTATATTTCAAATTATCGAAATTGCCGGCTGGCTTGTATATGCTGTTCCAAAAATATTTTTGCAACATCATATTGAATTCATCTCCGGCGCTGAATGCCTCCGGCACCACGAATTGGAAATTTTTGAAACGCAGAGTGAGCAGGCTTCTATCTTCTATTTCCTTTTGGTCCAAAAAAAGATCGTTTCTATCGCCGTTCCGAGAGGTGCCGAATATTTTTTCCCATTCGATACCGGTAATAATATTGTCCAACTCATTGGTGTCGTAGCCACTGGACAGGAGCCCGCCGATAATTGAGCCAATGCTTGTTCCGACGACGTAATCAAAGGGAATACCAGCTGAGTCCAATATTTCAATCGACCCAACTTGAGAAATGCCGCGAGCGCCGCCGCCGCTTAATACTAATGCAACTTTTGGGCGAAACTCGTCGTAATCGGAGTAAACGATTGTGCTGCGGTTTGGCTCGGCAAAAGCAAATAAGTCGGCGCCAAAAGCCGGCAGAAGAAAAAAAAGGAATATCGATAAGTAATTTTTCAATAGCTGCATATAAAAAAGGAAAATATAATATCTAATAAAACACGAATTAGAAGCTAAATATTTCAAAATCAGCCAAAAAAGCTAATAAAACCTATAAAAATGAAAAAAAAGACAATAAAATAAAAAAATCATTTTGTCAATAGGAAATAATGTATTATTTTTGTAATCCGTTTATTTTAATATTACTATTGAATTGAAACTATAAAATAAAAAAACAATAAAAGCGAGGAAAAATGAATTATACGGGTCCTAAAGTAAGATTATCTCGGAAATTAGGGATAAACTTAACCGTAAAAGCAAAGAAATTTGCAACCAATAAGCCATACCCACCGGGACAACATGGCGCTAATAAGCGTCGTGCGAAGCAATCAGATTATGGACGCCAACTTTTGGAAAAGCAACGTCTTCGCATGCAGTACAATGTCTCTGAGAGCCAAATGGTGAATTATTACAAAAAAGCTGCTAAAACCGCCGGTAACACGGCTGAGATTTTGGTGCTTTTGCTTGAGTCCAGATTAGACGCAGTACTTTATCGTTCAGGATTTGCACGCACTATCTATGCAGCACGCCAATATGTGAAACACGGGCACGTTACAGTAAACGGACGCCGTTTGGATATCCCGTCGTACCACGTGAAAACAACGGATTTAATCCAAGTCAAAGAAAAAAGTAGAAACCTCGAATGCTTCCAAGAAGCTGTTCGCAACTCTGCCGCTCCAGCGTATTTGGAAGTATCCAAAGCTGACTTCTCAACTAAAATGGTCTATCCTCCTTCACGGGACGAAGTACCGGTTCAAGCTGAAGTTTCTTTGGTCGTCGAATATTATTCAAGATAATACACGGCTTAATTTTGAAAAAAAAGCCTGCTATTTTAATAGTAGGCTTTTTTTGTAACTTTTTATGTTTTTTTCGTATTATTGATAAAATACATTTGCAATTTATTCGATATACAGAAAAATTGAAAATCTGAATACAAATAATATAATTAGCTTTTTAGGAGAAAACACATGTTTTGGACACCAGAATTAGCGACTTTTTTGGAGGACGCTCCTTGGCCCGCTACCAAAGACGAGCTATTCGATTACGCAAGCAGAACCGGCTGCCCTCAGCAGGTTTTGGATAACATATTGGAACTCGACGACAATGATGAGCTTATCGAAGGCGTCGAAGACCTTTGGCCCGAATACGAAGACGTTACCAACGAAGAATACTTCTACAACGACGACGAAGAAGAGCAGTATATTTAGCAGGCGGCAGGGCTTTAGGCATTAGGCTTTAGGGTTGGCAGTTTTCGGTTGCCGGTTATCGGTAAGAATAAGAGATGTCCAAAACCTTCGGGGTTTTGGACATCTTACGTTTTTGGCGGTCGGTGATAAGACAGAACTGATGCAGATGTGCTACACCTTTGAATCGAAAGCACATCTGAGATAGAAGTCGCTGTAATTTGAGCAGACCACAAATTTCTGCCCAGAATATCATGAGGTGGCTGCACCGATAAGGTATATTTTTAGGTTTTATACATAACATTTTTGTTGAATGAACAATAAAACGGCAAACATAATATGAACACCCTAGCCCCCTCTTAAAAAAAGGGGAACAATAACATGGAAATTGAATCTTGTAAGCTCTAATAATTCAAGTGTTTCCTTCTCCCCCTCTTGTAAGAGGGACCGGGGGGTGTTTAAAGATGTAAGTATCATCGCAAGGTTATTTGAACATGCGTGCCAGTCTTAAAAGCACGTCATCTGACTTATGAGACGGCCCCCCTACTAATCGGGCGAACCGCCGTTCGTCCCCACGAAATACGTGCCTTTCTCCGGAAACTGATAGCCTTTCTTCCCCAACGCCTAATGCCTACAGCCCCATAACCCACAACTAAATATCTTCAAATACAAAAAATAATTATATTTTTTAATAATATTTCCGTATATTTGTAGTTCGTGTAAAAGAAATAACTGTTTTATTCGGAGAAGAATTAATGATTAACAATGAACAAAAAGCGGAAATAGTCCTCAAACATGGCGATAGCCCCGAAAACACGGGGAAATCTGAAGTCCAAGTCGCAATCTTGACAGCAAGAATAAACGACATGACCGGCCATTTAGAGACCCATAAAAAGGACAATCACTCTCGCCGCGGCTTAATCCAATTAGTTGCTAAACGTCGTAAATTGCTGGATTATCTGGCTAAAAACGATATTAGCCGCTATCGTGCGATTATTGCTGCTTTATCATTACGTAAATAATTAAAACGGCGAAAAGTCGCCGTTTTTCATAACAAACTTATTGGTTGAATAGCTTATGTCAATTAAAACTGCGAAAATAAATTTCGACGGTAAAGATTATTCTATTGAAACCGGAAAACTTGCTAAGTTCGCAAGCGGTTCGGTTATGGTTACTTGTGGCGAGACTATGGTTCTCGTTACTGCTGTTGCAAGCGAAAAGGAAATGAAAGACATTGATTTCCTTCCTTTGCAAGTAGAATATAGAGAAAAAACTGCTTCCGCAGGCAAAATCCCCGGCGGATTTTTGAAAAGAGAAGGTCGCCCGACAGATAAAGAAGTACTTTCCGCACGCCTTATCGATCGCCCTATCCGCCCTATGATTCCAAAAACTTGGCATCACGAAACACAAATTGTAGCTACCGTTTTTTCTGCCGATCCGGAAGTTAATCCGGATACATTGGCAGCAGTCGGCGCTTCCGCTGCTCTTATGCTTTCAGATATTCCTTTCAATGGGCCCATCTCGGAAGTTAGAGTTGGCAAGCTCAATGGCGAATTTATCGTCAATCCGAGCTATGAAAATATCAAAGAATGCGATATGGATATAACCGTCGCAGGCACTAATACTGCTATTTTAATGGTCGAAGGCGAAAGCAATGAGCTTTCTGAAGAGGATTATATAGCAGCGATTTTGTTTGCTCATGAAAAGATCAAACAACTCAACAATATGCAAATTGAGCTTGTTGAGCAAGTAGAAGTAACCAAACGACCCTACGAAATAGTTACTATTCCAGCAGAACTCGTCGAATTAGTTACCGATGAAATCTATACAGAAATGAACGACCATGTTCATTTTATCAGCTCAAAAGCTGAACGCCGCCAAGCCCGCCTAACTATTCAAGCTAAAGCACTCGAAACGGCGAAAGCTAAATTTGGCGAAGATGAAGAATTAAAAGACAAAATCGAAAAATTTACCAGCGAAATCGTTTCTAAACTTGAAAAGAAACTGATGCGCCAAATGATTTTAAGCGAGAATAAGCGTTTGGACGGCAGAACTTCTACCGACATCCGCCCTATTACTTGCGAAGTAGGCTTATTGCCTCGAGCTCACGGTTCGGCTCTCTTCACTCGTGGTGAAACTCAAAGCATGACCACCGTTACGCTCGGCACAAGCCGCGACGAACAAATGATTGAAGGCTTAGAGCCTTCTCGCACTGAAAGATTTATGCTTCACTACAATTTCCCGCCATATTGCACAGGCGAAGTCGGCAGAATGGGTACCAGCCGCCGCGAAGTCGGACACGGACATTTAGCATGGCGCGCGCTCAAACGCATGTTGCCCGAATCAGAATCTTTCCCTTATACTATTCGTATCGTCTCCGATATATTGGAATCCAACGGCTCTTCCTCGATGGCTACCGTTTGTGCAGGCTCGCTTGCACTTTTGGACGCTGGCGCCCCGATTATTAAACCAGTCGCTGGCATTGCCATGGGTCTTATCAAAGAAGATGATAAAGTTGCTATTCTTAGCGATATTTTAGGCGATGAAGATTTCTTAGGCGATATGGACTTTAAAGTTACAGGCACTTTGGACGGCATTACCGCTTGCCAAATGGATATAAAAATCGACGGCTTGTCTGTCGAACTTATGACCAATGCCTTAGAGCAAGCACGTAACGGCAGAATGCACATTTTGGGTATTATGAACCAAACTCAAAGTGAGCCAAGCTCTGATTTATCGACTTACGCTCCACGCTACACTTCTATGAGAATCCCTACCGATATGATCGGTGCGGTCATCGGACCTGGCGGCGAAACAATTCGCGGTATTACTCGCGAAACGGGCGCTGAAATCAACATCAACGACGATGGTCTGATTATGATTGCAGCTACTAACAAAACTTCAGCCGATGCAGCTCAAGTAATGATAGAAGGACTTACTCAAAAGCCTAAAGAAGGCGAGATTTACAACGGAACGATAAAAGAAATCCGCGAAGGCTTAGGCGCATTTGTCGAAATATTGCCGAAAACACAAGGGCTTTTGCATATTTCACAAATCACACACGAAAGATTAGAAATTATCGGCGATTTGCTTAAAGTAGGCGATAAAATAGAAGTTAAACTTCTTGAAATTTCACGCGATGGCAAATATAGACTCAGCCGCAAAGCTTTGATACCTGCTCCTCCTCGCGCAGAAGGCGAGCAATATAGCGAAGATCGTCCGCCAAGACGCGATGCTCCACACTCGGACGACCGCCGTGATGACCGCCGAGGCGGTGATTACAGAGGTGGCGATAGGGGTGGCGACAGACGTCCACCACGCAGATAACACAGGCGACAGAGAAATATCAACTTGATACCTCAAAAAAAAAGCAGTCAATTCATTTTGACTGCTTTTTTTTGTTGCGACACAAATAATTATTTCTACCAAGTATTGTGTGCCGGCAACCACTCTTCTTTCCCAGATGAGTCTGTCTAATAAGGCTTAAAACAGCAATAAGTCATTCTGAGCGTAGCGAAAATCTATACTTTATCAATGACTTACAAAAGGCATGGATGTTTCGCTACGCTCATTATGACACTTCTGAGACAGCCTCACATCTAATAAAAAATGTGGATTGGCAAGTTTCTACCATTATTCAGTTCCTACGGAGTACTGAAATCATCGAATATATCAATATTTTGGGCGAATGCCATTCGCCCCTACACACAGCCCGCCGCTTTCCTCCATCTGATGCCTCCCACATGAAAAGTATTTAAAATGAATTTCAATTATCCGACGTCTTGACTTTAATACATATTCTGATGATTTTACAAAAAGAGACTTCGAAGATGAGAAAATTATTTTACCTTTTAACTACATTATTTATCATAGGCTTGATTAGTCCAATTTTCGGACAAAAAATTACAACGCACGACACTACTGGTAACTATACGCTGAGCCTCGCTGAATCCTTTAAAAAGCTGCGGGAGCAGCAAATGATTGATTCGATAATAAGAAGCCAGATAAGCGAAGAGCTGAAAGAATCCTCCGGCGACCGAAAACGCGTACGAGAATTGGAAGAGCGGCTCGCTGTTATAAGCCGAAATGATTCAATCCGCCGCGCTCAATCCGAACAGAAAATAGCCAATCTCCGAGCCAGCGTGAAAGGTAGCCCCGTAGCACCTTTTGGTGATACGCTTTTCAGCATTTTCGTTACAAATGCTATTTCTGAGCCCCGAGAGCGAGCCAAATCCATTACCGAGCGAATGACTAAACTCGCCCAAGAGCCATTCTACAACTACAAATTATTGAAACTCATTGAAACTGAGGACAGATATGAAATAATCTACGATAGCGATATGGTGGTAATGGCAATAACCGATACTGAAGCATTTTGGCATGGCATAGAGCACAAAGTGCTTGCCAAGGAATATTTCTCGAAAATTAAAGACTCCATAGAAAAAGAACGTTCAGAAAACAGTTTGAAAAATTGGACTATTCGTAGCCTGAAAATCGTTTTTATAATTCTATTTTTGGGATTGATTGTTTATTCTATCAATCGAATGTTCAGAAAAATCAATAAATTTATAGATGATAACAAGGAAAAGTATCTTAACGGCATAACAGTTAGGAACATCAAGCTCGTTACGCCGAAGTTTCACCGAACGCTTGCTCACAGGATAAACAACATACTGCGAGTGGTGCTGATTGTTTTAGTCGTTTACCTCACACTGCCACTATTGTTCAGCATTTTCCCTGAAACGAAATCGCTGACTGACACGCTTTTAAGTTGGATATTTAATCCGATAAAAGCGGCATTCAAAGCGACAGTACACTATCTGCCCAATTTATTTACAATTATTATTATATTTTTGATATTTAAATATATGATAAAAGCTGCGAAATTTTTCGTCGATCAAATCGAAATAGGCGAAATCCACTTCAACGGCTTCCACCGCGATTGGGCTCAGCCTACGTTTAAGATAGTCAAGTTTTTGCTTTATGCTTTTATGATTGTGCTGATTTTCCCATATCTGCCCGGGTCGGATTCAGCTGTTTTCCAAGGCGTATCTATCTTTATCGGCGTGTTGTTTTCGTTGGGTTCATCGAGTGCTATAGCCAATATGGTAGCGGGTCTTGTTATAACTTACATGAGACCCTTTAAATTGGGCGACAGAGTGAAAGTGGGCGAAATTACAGGCGACGTGATTGACAAAACGCTGCTCGTTACGAAAATTAGGACAATCAAAAACGAAGAAATTACTGTGCCGAACTCGACAATACTTTCGAGCAACACTGTAAACTATTCGACATATACCAGCAAGGGCTGCGAAGGACTGATACTAAACACGATTGTAACAATAGGATATGACGTGCCTTGGAAAAAAATGGAGCAAGCGCTAGTAGAAGCAGCTTTGCGAACCGAGTTTATCGAAAAAGAGCCAAAGCCATTTGTTTTGCAAACCGGTTTGGAGGATTTCTATGTATCGTATCAAATAAACGCCTTTACTCATGAATCGCAAAAACAGGCTGTGCTTTACTCGAATTTACACAGAAATATACAGGATTGTTGCAACGAGGCAGGCATCGAAATTCTTTCGCCACACTACCGTGCTCAACGCGACGGCAATCAAATAGCTATCCCAACGGATTATTTGCCGCAGGATTATGAGTCGCCTGCTTTCAAAGTCAAGAACAGTTAAATTTCCGTTTAGATTGAAAGTTATTATTCTTTTTTCAAAAATTTTGCAAGACCCAAGGCAAGTTCTGTTTCGATAGGAAGCACTTGCGGCACAAATTGCCAAGAGCCTTGCCGCGCGTAGTAGCCCGTGTTTTTGACAATGACGCTCACGCCAAAGTGCAGGGCTTGGTACTCGACTAATTTATAGTCATTGTCGCGGTCGTCGAATATAAAATCCATCGACAGATAAGGACTGCCCGAAAATTTATTTTTTAAATATTCCGCTTTGTCTAAAAGTAACTCATCAGCTTGGAAATGTGTATCGAAAAGTTTGGAGCCGCTCGCACGAAAATCATTTTCTCGATTGTGGCGTTTTATAACAAAATATTTATCCATAACGGCAAGTACTCGGTAGTCGCAAGTTTGGCGTGGTACAAATTCTTGGGCAATGAATCGCAAATCGGGCGTAACGTAGTCCTTATACAGCAAATAATCTGAATAGTTCGAGTACTCGGGATATTCCTTTATAATTTTATTTTTTTCTCAAATAGCGGCGGCGAAAAAGATCGACTGAGTCAGAGAGTTTCCTTTGCATAAATGGTCTCAATTTATTTGTTACTTCTTCTTTTGAATTGCAAAGATAAACGCCCTTGCCGTTGGATCCATCTACTTTTTTGATAACTATCGGATAATGAAGATTATATTGCTCAAGCTCATGTATATTAGAAAAATAATATGTTTTGAGGGTGGGTATGTCTAATTGTTTTTTGTATAATTCTTGGAAGCCTTTATTTTCGTGACATTTTAATAATTCATAATTTGGAATAATTCTATTGCCACAGCTTTCCAAATGATAGATAACATCATTAATATATGCCCTTAAATTTTCTTTTTGGCTGAAAGTATAGAAAATAATTGAATCTTTTATTTGCTCGATTGAATTTGCTACTGCATGAAATTCCATCAGCCGAGAGTCTATTCCATTATCGGCAAGAGTTTTGCAAAAAATATTAGTATTTAATCCAACCCAAGGTTTGCGAGTTTGACCAAAAAAGTTATCCTTACCAGTAAGTATTGTTATTTCCATATTTTATTTTTATTTTTATTTATTTATAATCTTTGAGCGCTGTAATGAGGCTGTCTCATAAAGTGTCATATTAAACGAAATACGATGTTCATGCATTTCGTAAGTTATTGAAAAATATAGATTCCCGCTTTCGCGGTGAATGACAAAATTGCTAATATTTCGACTTGATAGACAGCCTCGACAAGAACTTGAGACATTAAGTATCGTAAGCTCTTATATTTCTTTCGTTTCCTTCTGGGACTGTCTCAAAAGTCATTATTAAATAACAAGCAGGGATGCTTGCCCTACTAACCCCTTTAAATACAGTTAGTTTAAACATTCTTGCTTGACCATATTCCCCGATAAAGTGACTTATGAAACAGCCTCAGAAAGAACATCTTGTATTATAAGAGCTTATGATTCTTTCACTATATGTTCTTATTCCCCAATGACAACTGATATCCGACAACCGAAAACTAAGAACCTCACCCCGACCCTCTCCATAAATGGAGAGGAAGGAAGAAACGCTTGTATTTCATCAACTTACGAAACTTTTGCATCAGGTTGTTGTTTCCCCCTTTTTCAAAAGGGGGTTAGGGGGATTTTCACGAAACAATGCAAATCCCCCTGTTCACTTCGCTCACTGCCCCCTTTTGAAAAAGGGGGAAAAATTGAACCATTACTTCCTTATCTTCGTGCCATTACTCCAACACAATTTTTTTAAATTGAGTTATGATGCCCAAGGAAATTTTGGCAATATAGATGCCTCGCGGCAGATTGCTTAAATCAACATGCAGCGAGCCAGACTCAATTCTGCCAGTTTCAAGCTCTTGGCTCGTGAGAGTCTCCACGCTGAATTTTCCTTTTTCGTTGCCAAATACGTCAAAAATTGCAACATCAAATTTGCCCTCATCTTTTTTTGCAATGAAAGAGGTAAAGGCGATAGTGGCATTTTTGCTTGTCGGATTCGGATATGCTGAAGTGGTTACAAAATTTGTTCCTGATTCAATTTTTATAGTTTCAAGCTCAATAGGAATGTCGCAACGGGTTGAGCCAGAGTAAAGATTGCCCTCGCCGTAAGCTAATATCGGGAGGTTATGGTCATTGCAAACGTCTTCGATGACTAACGTATCTCGCTCGTAGCGGAGGCTGCGTGGCGAATAGCAAACGAGGAAATCCTTTGTTTCGTTGGGCTCGAAATAAATTGGGAATTGGCTTTGCGGCAGCGAAAAAGATAAATTGTAATACAAGCGTCCTTTCGCAAGAGTTATTGGCAAGCTCGATACATTTCTAATGGAAAAATATCGGCAAGCCAAATCAGGATAGCGCGTGCTATCTATGAAAAATTCTTTGCGAGTGCTGTCGATTAAAAGGACGAGCCTATTGGTTTCTTCGCGAACAGTAACCTTAATTGAATCTGTTACGCCTTGGCAGCCGTTTTCGTCCGTAACTTCAGCAAAGTAAAAACCTTCGTCACCTGTCAAAAGAAAATTGCCCGTGGCTATTAATGTTTTTGTTTGATTATACCAAGTAACTTGTGGGTAATGCGGCACAACTTCCAAAAGGACGGAATCGCCCACGCAAACGCTTGTGCGAGTAAGAGCTTGCAAGCGTGGAGAGGGCAAAGGCATAAATTGAATATTTATGCTGGCAGAATCCTTGCAGCCGAAATCATCTTGCACGGCAATAGAGTAGCTGCCGCTCTCGGTTACTTTTATAGAATTCTCGAGGCTACCGGTGGACCACAATATAGAGCTTGCCGGCGAAACGAGAGTGAGCAAAACGGTGTCGCCTTGGCAAGGTGGCGCCGTGGCGCTTGATAGAATATTTATTTCGGGCGAAGGTCTGATAGTTACTTTTATTTCTGGAGAATAGGCGTATTCACATTTAGAATTACGCACAAACACGCTGTAGCTGCCGGAAGTATCGACCGTAATGCTACGAGTTGTCTCGCCGGTGGACCAGAGGAAAGAGCCGTAATCGCCGAGTAAGGTGAGCGTTAAGCTGTCGCCTTGGCAAAGCTCGGTTTGTCCATCAGCAAATATTTCGGGCTGCGGAATTGAATTGCGTTTATATCGATAGATGCCTTGCCCAACGACCCAGCCGGTGGTGTCGTCAATGAAGCGAATGTCATCTAAGCCTGCGCCGGCATCGACGCCACAATTTTCGAGTTTCCAGTTTTTGCCACCGTCGGAAGTGTAGTAAATTTCTTCATCTAAGCCGCAAGCCCAGCCGCGCAGCTCGTCCAGCAGGAATGTGCCGTACATTGGGGCATTCGTGCGGAAGTCGCGCCAGGTTTTCCCATCGTCAACGGAGAAGCGGTTTCCACCAAAGCCAGTAGTAGTGCCATCGCAGCCGACGGAATAGGGAATGAGGAAAGATTTTCCTATATTTGTAATTTCTTCGTGCCAATCCATGCCGCCGGTACGGGCGAAAACGTCCCATGTTTTGCCGAAATCGGTAGTTTTCCAGATAAGACCGCTGCCGGCGGCATAGCCCAAGCCTGTGGCCGGATCAATCATTAAATCAGCTAATTTTGAATTGGGGAAAAAGTGGTAGTCATTGCTCCAAGTGGCGCCGCCATTGGTAGTGCGGTAGAATCGCTGGGGCCCTTGGCAACTGCCGCCGATTACGAAGCCTAAATTTTCGGTCAAAAAGAAACTGCCCCAAAGCAGGACGTCCACGTTTGGTGGGGTTACGTTCAGCCAAGTGGCGCCGCCGTCAACGCTTTTGAAGATAATTCCTTCGCCAGAGGCATAGCCAACATTCTCGTTTACGAAATAGATGCTTTCGAGTTGGTCGGTGGCGATGATAGTTGTGCCTCGCCATGAATTGCCGCCGTCGGTTGTTCTAATGATGCGTCCGCCATAGCCGCAGACCCAGCCATAATCGGGATTATCATCTAAAAAATGAACATCTAGCCAATACGTGTTGAGGTATTGGGGTGGCATATTAGTAACTTTTTCCCAATTGGAATACGCAAGTTGTCCAAAAAAAGAAAATACAATCAATATGGAAACGATTATTTTATTCATAAGTTAAATAGACGGACAAAAGAAAAAATAGTTTTTTTGGGTGCTGGTTGTCGGTGGATAGTTTTCGTTAAAGGCGTTGGGCTGTAGGCATTAGGCATTGAGAGAGACATTAAGAAAAGTTTTTTGTTAGTTGTTACGATACAAGTTCTTTTTCCTCCCTCTCAATTCATGGAGAGGGGCGGGGGTGAGGTTCTTAGTGAAAGGCAGGGCTTCGACTTCGCTCAGCCACCGAAGAAGGCGACAGGCGACAGGGAGCAGGGAAGAAAGACTTAAAGTGGTCAGTTTCCTGATAATACAGATGTGCAACACCTCGAAGGTGTTGCACATCTGGAACAAACAGTTTCCTAAAGCCATTTCTTGCCGACCACTGAAAACCGAAAATCAAGAAGACCTCTCTATCTCTCTAACGGCAGAAATACTACATTGTCAGAATCTTGTGTTGTGTTTATGTCCAATTTCTCTATCTCGCCACTGTCTAAAATTTTATATGATTGGTACTGATATTTCTCGAAAAGTTCCTTTTTAACTGACGCTGTCGATAAGCCTTTCAATTTTTGAAGTTTTTCAACTAATTCTACAACCAAGATTGGACGGTGAGTTTTCAATATGGTGTCCATACCCGCTAAAACGTCTGTTTCTGCGCCTTCGACGTCTATTTTAACAAAATCTACTTTGATATTGTTTTCTTTTGCAAAATCGTCAAGCCTCACCGCTTCGATTTCTTCATATTCTTTCGATAAGGTTTCTGCGCAATAAACTGTTGAATGTACGCCGAGATTATCACTATTTGATAAATATAGCTTTATGCTGCCGTTCTGGCTACTTGCCGCTTTTCGCAAAACTTCTATATTTTTAAAATGATTAAGCGCTATGTTTTCTTTCATTAAATTCAGATTATTTATCTCTGGCTCGAAAGAAAACACCTTTCCTGTTTCGCCAGCGATTTGAGACAAAATTAAAGTATGGTAGCCGACATTAGCCCCTACATCAATTATTGTCATATTTTTTTTGGCATAATTCCGAAAGAATTTAATTGTTGGCAGTTCGTAAGCACCATAATTATACAAAAATACTTGAACATATTCCCTAATGTTCAATTTCATCTTAATGCCAAATTTCAAATTGGAGTTTACTTTTTGGTGCTTGAAAAAATACTTCTTTGAATAATAATTATATTTATTTAAATTATACTTATTATTTCACTTTGCATGAAAAATATTATGAAAAAGTTAGTGTATGTTTTATTAGCAATTTATTTAGTTAATACGATTTCAGCTGCCGAACTAAAATGGGAATTATTTGGTGATTTGATATACAAAAGAAGCCATTTTCAAGCTGTGGTTTTAAATGATTCATTAGTCCTTGCAATAGGTGGAGAAGCATCGTCAGGATCAGACAAATATAAATATTGCGAAATTATTAATATAAAAAAAAGAAATATAACTCCTGCTCAAAATATGTCTTATGGACGAGCTTGGTTCCGCGCTTTGCTTACTAAAGACTCTAATGTCGTTGCGATTGGAGGCTTAACTACATACTCTAAAGCTACTAATACAGTAGAATTTTTTGATAGAAATTCGATGCAGTGGACTGTTATCGGTACAATGAAAGAAGCTCGTTTGCAATTTGGTGCCGAGTGGCTAAATGACGAAGAAATATTAATTGTTGGTGGCAGACCTGATGGCTCTTCAGATGGCGTGAGTTCATGTGAAATTTTTAATATTGAAACTAAAACCAGCAGATATGTTGCCCCTTTCCCATATAAAGTTTGCGGTGGTGTAGTTGGTAAAACAAGCCAGGGCAAACTTTGGGCATTTGGGAACAGACAGGGTGGAACTAATAGCTTTAGAACAAAAAATGTCTATGAATATGATGTGGAAAACGACAAATGGATTGCTAAAACTCAATTGAATGACGCTGTACAAAATATTACCATTTGCAAGTCTTTAGATAATTCCCTAATTGCCGTAAATGGTTCTCTTCAGGAAAGTAGTTTAATAAATTCCGACCAAATAATGATTGAACATAATGATCAATTCATTTCAACTGGAAAGTCTTTACAAAAGAGAACATGGCATTCTGCTACCATGTATAATTCAGATTCTCTTTTTATTGTTGGAGGCTTTACACCCAGTTTGAATGATGAAATATCTACAGAATTTTTTAACATGAAAACCGGCGTTTCAAGTTTTGGTCCACCCTTGAATTTCGCCCGATCTGTTTTTCAAATTGTAAGTGTGTATAACAAAGTGGAGAACAGCGCCACTATTCTCGTTATTGGTGGCTGTGCTGATTCATATACCAAAAAACTGAGTTCGGTGGAAATCCTTGAAGTAGAAAATGTTACGCCTTCTAAGGAAGTTCAGATAAATGAAATAAACAGCAATTGCGGTGAGCTTACTCTTACAATTAATTCTAATGTGGATATTGCAAAACTAAATCTTTCGCTACTCAGCAAGAATGTTTCCATTGAGAATATAAGCGCTTTGCCCAGTAAAAATATTACATTGAAACTTGCACTAATAGACAAAAATAATGAGGGCAACTACAATTTGGAGATTCTTTTTGCAGATAATTTGATTGAAAAATATAGCGGCATACTCTCGACTTCGGGATCCGCCCTCAAAGTCGTTTCTCAACTCGATTCGTTGGGTTTTTTCGATGCCGATTCGGCTAAAATTACCGGCTCTTTGACGAGAGAAATACTAATAACAAATTTTGGAAACGAAGATTTCGAGCTAAAATCTCCATATATTTTCAACAATATAGAATTTTCGCTGCCGCAAAGCCAATTCCCGATATTAATCAAAGCGGGCGATACGGTAAGTTTAATGGTAGCTTTTGCGCCCAATCATTTAGGTACAGGGTGGGATTCTATACATATCGGCGCAAAATGCAACGAGCTTCTGATTAAACTGAAAGCCGAAGGCATGCCAAACGATTACTTAAACCAAACAAAATGCGATGTAGGATTGAACCTGACTACTATTGGTTTTGACACTTACGTTTCAGGACCTTATCCGAACCCCAGCCAAGGCAAAGCGAGATTAAAAATCCGCTCGGACGAGAAAATCGATGTAGTTTCAGTTTATGACGCCTACGGCAATGAGAAAGAAAATTATAAATATGATATAATTTGCAATAAGTCAGCAAATGCTTTTGAAACTCAAATCGAATTAGATTTAAGTTCCATCGGTGCTGGCATATACTTCATTAGGCTACCAAATTTAGGATTGGTAAAAGCTATATTGATAGAGAAGTAGTTGGGCTGTGGGTAAAGGCATTGTCTTAAGCCACTGATTAAGCTGATTTTTATGATTAAGAAGGGCGTTAGGCGCTGGGCTGAGGGCTGTTGGCGTTTGGTAATAAGCAAAAAATATTTTCACTAAGCCTTCCTTCACCGATAACTGAAAACTGACCACCGATAACCATTTACGAATTACGAATTACGAATTAAATACCAACCACCGAAAATCATTTTTTCAATGCCCAATGCCCAATGCCCAATGCCCAATGCCCAATGCCCAATGCCCAATGCCCAATGCCCAATGCCCAATGCCCAATGCCCAATGCCCACTGCCCAATGCCCAATGCCCAATGCCCAATGCCCAATGCCCAATGCCCAATGCCCAATGCCCAATGCCCAATGCCCAATGCCCAATGCCCAATGCCCAATGCCCAATGCCCAATGCCCAATGCCCAATGCCCAATGC
>JBBRJR010000009.1:0-21905 GCA_038218865.1 Kapaibacterium sp. (SeqCode)
GATCTTTTTTACTATCCAGCTTTTGGGTGTAAATCCCAAAAATGCCTTCTCTGTCTGAGATATAAGCCATTGTTTCGCCGTCCGGAGAGATAGCGGGCGAAGTATTGTAAAAATTTCCAATATCGCGTCGGTCGGTAATTTTAAGTGCAAAGTCACGGGGATCTTGATAAATACTAAGGTCGGGCCAATATCTTTTTTTGAGGTCTCTTTCCCACATATCGGAAAAGTCTCTTATTTTCATATTGAATGTAGCTTCGAAAGTTTGCTCTAAACTTTTGTGGATTCTCAATTTATTTATAAACTCGGTAACCTTCGCTTTGCCGTATTTATTATCAACATACCAAAAAAAAGTTTGCCCGCCGCGATAAGCCAAGTATCCGCCTAATCTATCGAGAGGTGGGAGAAGTTCGCTAATTGTTAAATCTCGCATAAACATATCAGTTTCAGCATTCATTCCGCCCAAGCTCTCGTATTCACAGAGACCTTCATTTATCCAAAGTGGTATCATAAAGGCATTGCTATTTGTAATTATGGATTGTATTGTTCCGCCATAAAACATATCATTAAGAACGCCATGAACTAATTCATGATGAATAACGTGCCGCAATTGGCTAAAGCTACCCTGAAATGGAACTACTACGCGATTTTTGAATAGCTCCGTAAATCCGCCCACGCCTTCTGGCATGTAGCTATTAGTTACATTTGTTTGTTGGAACTCATTATGAGAATCGTAAACGACAATGGTGATTCTGGAAGTAAGGCGGTAATTCAAAGTATTTTGTATTGAAATTAAAGCTCGCTCTGCTGCAATAGCCGAAAACTCAGCTAAATACATACTGCCTGCGTCGTAGTAAACGTCGAAATGTTCCGATTGAACATATTTCCAATCGAATGTTTTATATTGAACTTTATTTTTTCCAAATTGTGCAAAGCTTGTGTGGCTTGCAAATAAAATCATAAAAGACAGAAGACTCGCGGCAAAAAATTTACGTAACATTTTTTTCTCCATTAATATTGCATTTGGAATAGACGAAAATTATTTCATATAAGTTTAAGAAAAATTAATCTATGAAAATGTAACAAAAAATAAAGAATAACGTAGAATTACTTGTTTATTCTAAATTTTCTTTATAATTTTGTTATATATAATGTTTAATATATTTTTTAGGATTAAAATGAAAAAAGTATCAGCTATTTTGGCAATGATAATCGCATTGTCTTTCACTTTGAGTTCATGCTCAAAAGAGGCAGATCAGACTGTCAAAGGAGATACCCCAGCAACGGAGAAAAAATTGCAAGAATTTATTGACAAATTTGTAGCTAAAGTAAAACCTCTTTCCAGAGATTACGCACAAGCATATTTCGATGCTTCAATAAACAGCAACGAAGGAAATTGGGCGAAAGTAGCAAAACTTGAAAAAGAGTTCAATTCGGTTTATTTTAACAAAGATGACTTTAATACACTTAAAGAAATCAAAGAATCAGATTTGGTGAAAGATCCTATTTTACAACGTGAATTGAAACTTACTTACAACGACTTTTTGTCTAAACAAGCCGATCAAAATAAGATTAACAAATTAACTGAAATGACCAGCAAAATCGAGCTGAAATATTCTAATTTCCGCACTACCGTCGGCAATAAAAAATATTCAGATAATGAAGTTGAGCAAGTTTTAAAAAATTCGACAAACACTAAAGAACTTGAAAACATTTGGAAAGCTCAAAAAGAGATTGGTCCCGCTGTGGCTCAAGACATACTTGACATAGTAAAGCTTCGCAATGAAGTAGCTAAAGAATTAGGCTTTAATAATTATCACGAAATGAGCTTGACTTTGTCTGACCAAGATCCTAAAGAAATCAGCGCCCTTTTCGATGAATTGGATAACTTGACACGCGATGCTTTCGCAAAACAAAAAGAAGAAATGGATAGTTTTTTGGCTAATCGCCTGAAAATCAAAACTGAAGAACTTATGCCATGGGATTATCAAAATAGATTTTTCCAAGAAGCTCCGCAAATTTATTCTGTCGATTTCGATAAGTATTATAAAGGCAAAGACCTCGTCAAATTAGCAGAGAATTACTATGCCAGCATTGGTTTACCAATTGATGATATGGTTGCAAAAAGCGATTTATACGAAAAACCAAACAAAAACCAACATGCATATTGCATTAATATCGATAGAGATGCCAAAGATATACGCGCTCTTTTGAACGTTACAAGCACCGCTGGTTGGATGGAAACATTATTGCACGAATATGGTCATGCGCTTTACGAAAAACATTATTCAGAAGAACTACCTTGGGTTCTTAAAGTTCCTGCTCATACATTTACCACTGAAGCAATTGCGATGTTGTTTGGCAGAAAAGGCGCCGAAGCAGATTGGATGCAAGCTATGCTTGGTATTAGCGATAAAGAAAAAGCACAAATCAGCGATATATCTGCAAAAAGATTGAAATTGCAGCAATTGGTTTTCAGCCGTTGGTCGCAAGTAATGTATCGCTTTGAAAAAGCTATGTATGAAAATCCTGACCAAGATTTAAATAAATTATGGTGGGATTTAGTTGAAAAATATCAAATGATCAAACGCCCAGAAGGCAGAAATAATCCGGATTGGGCTACAAAGATTCACATAGCAACAAGTCCTTGCTACTATCATAATTATCATTTGGGCGAGCTTTTGGCTTCACAACTTTATTACACAATTTCAGAAAAAGTTTTGAAAGACGACCCGACCAAAAATTTGAGCTTTGCAAATCGTCCAGAAGTTGGAAAATATCTTATTGATAACGTTTTCTCCGTTGGAGCAAAATATTATTGGAATGATATGATTGAAAAAGCTACAGGCGAAAAATTAACAGCAAAATATTACGCTAAGCAATTTGTTAATTAATCGATTATGTTTTTTTCTACGAGCCTGCATTTTCTTCTGAAATTGTAGGCACTTTTATTTTGCATGGCAAAGAATTTATTTATACAATAAAATATGCCATAAACTTTCATTATTACTATAAAGTTCTTTGTTAATTTAATTTTTTTTTGTAAATTTAATTAATAAAATTTTAAAATATTTAGACAAATAAATTATTACGGAGTTTTTATGAAAAGGTTACTACCATTAGTTGTTATAATTTGTTTCATTATTATTTCTTGCCAAAGCGAACCTCAATGTTTATCGCCCGAGAGGATTAAATTGGAAAAAGAGAATATAATGAAAACAATCAAAGAATACCATACAGCAGCGGAAAACAAAGATTTTGGACGAATGATTCCTACTTTGGCGGGCGAAGTTAAGTTTTTTGGAACTGATTCGGGTGAAGTTATCGAATCTTTTACCGAATATAAACAAAAAATGATAGCACAATGGGAAGAATACGATGTAATGAAATACGGCGAGCCTTATGATGTATTTATAGAAATGGATCCAAATGCAAATTTCGCATCGATCATATTTGGTATTCAATTGCATGTCAAAAAAGCAGATTATGAAAATGAATATCAATTACGCGTTGCACGCACCCTGCGCAAAGAAAAAGATCAATGGGTTGTCGTCAGCGGTATCTCGAGTATTCCTCGTAGCTCGGATGAAATTAAGTCTTCTCCAAAAGATACTATAAAAAGTAATTTTTAGTGCCTATATTTTAATAATTCATGACAGCCTCTTTTTGTAGGGGCTGTCTTAGTTTTAGAGTAATTTGAGCCGTATTTCAATGATTGTTGATCAAATTGATAATTATAAATTTCGAATAAATCTCGAGCATAAAAAAATAGGCAGGTTCGTTAAATCTTTGCCGCTGATATCCTTTTCCGATAAACTTAAAAAAGGCTTGAAAGAAGAAATTGTTTTACGAGATGGATTGAAGATTGTTATTAATGAATACAATCTTAAAAAGCCTGTGTTTATTGATTTTTCCATTAATAACGCTCCGCTCGAGTTCGCTTTTTGCTTGTCCGGTAAAATGGATATAATTATTAATTCGCAAAGTAATGGATCTGAGACAATACAAATTCAATCCGGTGCATGTTCTATCTTTTTCCTTCCTAATGTTACCGGCAAAATAAAGATTTACGACACCGAAAAGGTGCTTGTGCTTTCGCTGCATATATCGCCCGACTATCTTAAAGAGTTTTTGACTGATAATGATGCTCGTATTTCTAAAAGTATAGAAGAATCAATTTGGAATAAGCAAAAAAAGCATTTTGTTCTTTCCGGAAAAATTTCGACTGCGATGCAATTATCAGCCAATCAAATACTTGAAAAAGCAAAAAGTCCGGCTACGAGAAAAATGTTTCTCGAATCGAAATCATTAGAATTAATGTCACTTTTAATTGATGATTTTTTTTATAAAGAAAAGAATGACGAAAGTATTTTCATTTCAAAAAATGAAAATGAAATTCTTGCCCAACTGAAAGAATTTATCGAAAATAATTTAGCTGATTTGCCTCGATTAGATGATTTAGCAAGAAAAGTAGGAATGACGCATACAAAGTTGAATAAAATGTTTAAATATAAATTTGGCGCAACCGTTTTTGTGTATGTTAGAGAATTAAGGCAACAAAAAGCTGAAGAAATGCTTTTGAGCGAAAGCACCTTGACAGATATAGCGTACAAATTAGGCTATAGCAGTCCTTCCCATTTTTCTAAGGAATTTTTCGCGAAACATAATATTACTCCAAATGAATATAGAAGAAATTATTCATAATTTCAGATATTGACAAATTTATGTGTAACTTTACTTAAATGAAAATGTTTATTGATTATAATTATTACATCAAATAAAAGGATATTCGTATGAAAAAGCTTTTACTCTTAGCCCTATCATCAATTTTGCTATTTGCAGCAAGTTGCAATGAAGACACCGTAACCGACCCAGTACTTCAAAAAGATTTAGCTGGCACGATCAAAACATTTGATAATCAAATGCTTGTCGATGCTGTTATTATTGCAAAAAAAGGCAGTATCGTTGTTGGTACCGATACAACTGATGATGACGGATCTTTTGTGCTTAGCCAAATTCCTTCGGATTTCAAGAATATGACGATGGAAGTCTATCATCCGGCAATTAATAAATTAACATTTCATCTTATCGATTTCGCTGGTAAAATTAGCGACACTGGAAATAATCAATTTTTAGTTCAAGAAAATGACAGTTGTTGCGGAAAGTTAGTGGTTGCCCTACGAGATTCCACTACAAATCAAGCTCTAGAAAATGTTAAGATTAGGCTTAACAAAGCAAACAAGGGCTATAAGGCTTTAATGACTAATGCTCAAGGCAGTGCTACATTTACGAATTTATGCGCGGGCGAGTATCGAATAATTATACAAAAAGATGGCTATAAAGGCATTGAAGCAACAGCTGTAATAACCAATTGCGAGCCTCTGATAAAGTCTTTTGCTCTTGCAAAAAGATCAGAGACTAACTATGATAGCTGCTGCCATGGAATTATATCCATAACTGTTAAAGACTCATCAACTAATACCGCACTTGCTAATATTAAAATAAAAGCTGTGCGAGATGGCAAGATAATAAAAGATGGAACTACTTCAGCTAATGGATCTGTTGTAATGACAGGCTTTTGCCCAGGCGAAGTAAGATTTGTTTTCAATTACAACACTAGAGAATATGCTTTTGGAAAGAATTTTGGATGTAATGATACCATTATTTATACAAAAATGATTGATATTTCAGGTGATTGCTGCACAAGCAAGTATGTTTTGCAAATAAAGGACAGCCTGACTTCTTTGGGTCTGAACGGCGTAAAAGTTAAACTTTTTAAAGGAAGTACTCTGCTCAGCGAAAAATTAACTTCCGATACAAAAGTCATGTTCGGAGATCTATGTTCAGGACAATATGGCGTAAGTATAAGCAAAGATGGCTATAAATCTATCGAGTATAATTTTAATATCGATTGTCCCGATTCATTATTTGTTACAAAATACATTGCTCCAAAGGCTATCACTGATACTTGCTGCAATGGCTCAGTAAAAGTTTGGCTGCGGGACTCAGTTACTTATGCCGCAATTTCTAATAAAACAGTGAAATTGATACATGGCAATACTGTTATCAAAGACGGAAAAACAAATAATGACGGCTTCTTTGTATTCACCAAAATTTGCAGCGGTGAATATAACGTTAAAATTATTATTAATGAAAATAACGTAATAACCAAAGGCTTCAATCTCGAATGCAATCAGGAAAAAGTTATTGAGGCGTTTTACAAAACAAATAATGAATGCCACACAGCTATATTAAAAATCAGAGTAAAAGATACAAACACTTCTTTGTGGCTTGATTCTGCCGAAGTGAAATTATATAAGGAAAATGGCACACTTGTTGAAACTGTATTATCCAATGCAGAAGGCTGGGCTATGTTCGATAATCTGACTGCTCCTGCAACATATAAGGTAAGAGTTTATTTGGCAGGCTATAAGGTGCGTGAATTCACATTTACTTTTAATGAATGCAAAACTATACAAGAAACATCTTCAATGGAAACAGATTAAGGTTTATTTAATGAATAGCAAAAATAGTTTTTTTAGTGGAATTTTACCCAAGGTAATTTTAGCAATTATCTTGGGTATTGCTTTTAGTTATATTGCGCCATTAGGTGTAGTGAAATTTTTTTCTACATTGAACGGGATATTTTCAAATTTTTTAGCCTTTGTAATTCCACTTATTATTTTAGGCTTGATAGTTAGCGGAATTGCTGATTTAGGCAATAAAGCAGGTAAACTGTTATTTTTCACAGTTGCAATAGCTTATACTTCAACATTATTTTCCGGCTTTTTGACCTTTTTCTCATCTGCCCTAGTTTTACCAAAAATAATGGATCCTGCGTCGGTCGGGCTTTTGTCTTCGACTAAGGAAATTTCTGTCAGTTTGGATCCCTTTTTTACAATTCCGATGCCGCCTGTAATAGACGTAATGAGTGCCTTGGTTTTGGCTTTTATATTAGGAATTGGCATATCGGGCTTAAAAACCGATACTATGAAAATATTTTTTTCCGAATTCAAAGATATAATCGAAAAAGTAATTAATAAAATTATAATACCTTTTTTACCAATTTTCATTTTCGGAATATTTTTAAATATGGCATATTCGGGCGAAGCATTTCGGCTTATGTCAAATTTTGGTAAAGTAATAATATTTATAATTTCTTTATCTGTGATTTTATTGATAATACAATTTACTATTGCTTCGATTTTTGCAAGACGCAATCCTTTCTCGATGCTCAAAACAATGCTTCCGGCTTATATGACTGCTTTGGGAACGTCTTCTTCGGCAGCTACTATACCGGTAACTTTGCGTCAAGCTAAACTTGTCGGCGTTAACCCTGATATAGCTGATTTTTGCATTCCGCTTTGCGCTACAATCCACCTTGCCGGCAGTACTTTGAAGATAGTCGGTATGTCCATGGCAATTTTATTAATGCAAGGCACCCCAATCGATTTCGGTACCTATGTCGGATTTATTTTTATATTGGGCATAACTATGGTGGCTGCGCCGGGAGTGCCGGGAGGAGCGATTATGGCAGCTATCGCTTTACTGCAAACAGTCTTGGGAATGAATGATCAATCCTTAGCTGTAATGATAGCTATTTATGTGGCTATCGATAGTTTCGGCACAGCTTGCAACGTTACCGGCGACGGAGCGATTTCAGTTATAGTTAATAGAATATCCGGATTTAGGCTACAACAAAACAATGGTGCATAATCACAACAATATTATTAAATAATATCGTATATTTTATATTAATCGCATAATTATCAGTAAATAAAGGAAAAATATGTCAGAACAATCAAAAGAGATTTCACACGGGCAGAAGGCGCCTAACTTTGAATTGCTTGAGCCAAAAACTAATACATTTAAAAAACTAAACGATTTGAAATCGGATAAAGCAACTGTTGTAATGTTTATTTGCAATCATTGCCCTTATGTGATATTAATAAATAGCGAATTGTCAAAATTAGCCGCTGAATATCAAAAAAATGGCGTCTCTTTCATTGGTATTAATTCCAATGATGCCGTAAATTACCCGCAAGATTCGCCTGAGAAAATGATTGAGATAGCTGAAAATGAGAATTACACATTCCCTTATCTTTATGACGAAACCCAAAATGTTGCTAAAGAATACAATGCAGCTTGTACTCCTGATATATTCGTTTATGATGGTAATTTAGAATTAGCTTATCATGGCGAGTTTGATGATGCTCGCCCAAGTAACGGAATTCAGCCCACGGGCAATTCATTGCGCCAAGCATTAGACGAAATACTACGAACGGGGAATTTTGCAGGCGAGCAAAAGCCGAGCATTGGCTGCAGCATCAAATGGAAGGCATAAGAGTAAAGTAATCGCGTGTACTGTCATTGTGAATCAGTATCAGCCTTGCTCTAACGAGATTGATTAGTATTCTCTCGGCAGTACGCGCAGATATATTTACAATTGATGCAAATTCCTTGACTGTTATTGTTTCGTGCATTTCGAGATAATTGAAAAGTCTTTTTTCACGGTCGCCGATACTAATTTTTAGCGGTTTGCCGGATGCTTGTGTAGTCAGTAGGCGATACATTTCTTTGCTCGCAACAACGGATTTCTCACCTAAGCGGATATAAGCTCTACGGACTATTTTATCAGTTTCACTGTCCAATATTTCTATGGTATGTGGCTTTTCTGTACTTTCAGAAATTTTTAGAACAACAATGTCTTTACCTTTGTATTCGATTATTTCTATTTCTGGAGTAATTGGCGGAGTGATATGAAACGTGCAAGCTTGCTCGACAATGTCTAATTCTGATTTTTCGCTTCTGACTCCGACAAAAGTACCGTCATCATCAATCCCGATTAAAAGATGTCCTCCCTTTGTATTAGCCAAGGCTGCAATTTCTCGGGCTAACTTCTCCGGTGTTGTGGCTTTACGCTTGAATTCCAAAACGCCGGATTCACCCTGCGAGACTATTTCTTTTAGTTCCTTTGCTTTCATTTCTTGTATTTTTGTTATAATTATTTTTTCTAATATAAAAAAAAGTTTTCAAAAATCAGTTATTATGTTTTTAATATTAGAAAAATGTCATTATATTAGAGTATATTTAATTGACAATTTAAAATGATATATAATAATAATAAATATTAAGGACGAAATCATGAAAAAACCAACTAATTTTCTACTGTTAATTTTAATTTTGGCAGGTTTTACTACTATGAATGGGCAGACTTGGCAAAAAATGTCTGGCACAAATCAGTATATCAACAAAATATTTTCGCCAAAGGGCGAATCTAATAGAATTATTGTTGCTTCTGATGGCGAGCCGACAGATATTTTGGCAAATTCCATTGAGTTTCCTTATATCGGAAGCGGATGCCAAGAAAGCACAGATTCGGGCTATACTTTTAAGAATTATTTCTTGACTGGCATGCCCGTCTATGATATTTATCAGTCTTTGAAAGAGCCTACGAACTGGGTTGCTTCGGTAAGAAGATTCGACAGAGGCGGCTTTTTACATTCTACGGACAAAGGTGCCACTTGGACTGATTTTTTATTATGCGATGGCGTTTATCAAGTATTTAGAGTAAGCTCGAGTATTCAAAACGATGAGGAAATATTTGTAGCTGGAGCAATCCATACGAGCGATGGATTTTTAAAATCAGAGAATGGGTTTTTATCTTGCGAGCAAAGTGCAGGCGTAAGTCTCGAATCGCGAGACATAGCATTCTCGAAAATCAATCCCAAACTTTTATTTATCGCTGGAGACGGGTATTCTTACGGCAGAGTTCTACGCTCTTACGATAACGGTGCATCGTGGCATAAAGAAGAAAACGGACTAAATGGTCTCAGGATATTATCAATTATGCCGAGTTCAATTAATGAAGCCATTGTATTATGCGGAGCAGATTCAGTAGCTGTTGATAAGTCAAGCATTGGCAAAGGTATTTACATGAGCTTGGATACAGGCAAAACATGGAACCGCATTGCTGGGGCAGGGGCGCAAGTTTTTCAAATTGTCGAGCATCCACGATTCCCTAAATACGTAGCAGCAGCTGCGGGCAACCAAGGCGTATTGGTTTCATCTGTCAATGGCAAATGGTTTGAAAGTTACAACAGTGGATTGCCCGAAGGCTACTCTGTCCGCAATGTGCTGATACCAGATTGGGACACGACTCAAGCAGGCTGCATCACATTCGCAGGTGTTTTCGGCGAGGGCTTGTATCGCTCTGCCTATATAACGTCCGACGTTTTGGACACTCAATCGAATCCTGATTTTTCCATTGTTTCGATAAGCCCACAACCGGCTTCCGATTATGTGAATTTCTTATGGAATAATCCCCAAGAACAAAAAGGAACAATCAGCATTTATGATTCTTTCGGGCGCCGTGTATATTCCCTTCAAGATGGATTTTTCCCGCAGGGCATGAATACGTTTAATTGGAACATCGAGAGTAATTTCTATCCAGCTGGCGTTTATTACATTGAAATAGCTACAGAAGCTGGCAAAATATTTGATAAATTTATAAAATTATAATGTATATATACGATAAAAACAGAATACCTTTTTTTTCGATTGTTCTATGCACATTCAATCGCGGATATATACTTGAAAAAGCCATCCGTTCGGTTATTAACCAAATCGAAAAAGACTGGGAATTAATCGTTGTTGATGATGGCAGCAGTGACGATACATTCGATATATGTAAAAAATTTATAAATTCACACAATAATATTCGTTATTTGTATCAAAATAATACCGGCGTTGCGTTTGCTCGCAACGCAGGCATTTTTGCTTCTGCTGGTCTATATGTAACTTTTTTGGATTCAGATGATGAGTACAAGCCCGACCATTTGAGCATTCGCAAGCACATATTATTACAAAATCCGCAAGTAGATTTTCTTTATGGCGGCATTGAAATCATTGGCGATGAATACGTCCCAGATAGGATGGATCCTCAAGTAAGAATTCATTTGGATAACTGCTATGTTGGTGGGACATTTTGCATAAAACGAGATGTGTTATTAGAGCTAGGCGGCTTCCTATCGATGGGATATGGTGAAGACGCCGATCTTGCCGAACGGGCATTAGAAAGTGACTTATTTTTAGCTTCTATTGATTATCCTACATATATTTACAACAGAACCCTGCCTGATTCAATTTGTAATAAATTTAATCTTTGATATTTAAAAATATAAATTTTTATGTTATATTACATTAAAATAAAAGTTTACTAAATAATCCTATTTTGATTTCATATTATTTCTTAATTTTGTAAGATTTGTTAATTATAAATATGGAATTAAAATGTTCAAATTAGATACGATAATCTCTTTAGCCAAAAGGCGCGGCTTCGTTTTTCAATCTTCAGAAATTTATGGCGGGCTAAATGGCTGCTGGGACTACGGTCCCTTAGGCGTTGAGCTACTTTTGAATATCAAAAACGCTTGGTGGAAAGAAATGACTTACAGAGATAACATCGAAGGCTTGGACGCATCAATCCTTATGCACCCGCGTACGTGGGACGCCAGCGGGCATACTACGCAATTTAGCGACCCTATGATTGACAATAAAACCAGCAAAGCACGCCATAGAGCAGATAATTTGATAGAAGACCATATTCAAAAATTAAGAAAAAAGAATAAAACCGAATTAGCCAACCAAATAGAAGTTTTGCTTGAAAATGCAAAAGAGCCTGTTGATTATTATAATATTATAATGGAACATAATATTACAGATCCTGTCTCAGGCACAACAGATTGGACAGAAGTTCGCAATTTTAATCTTATGTTCAAAACATTTGTCGGTCCAATCGAAGACAGTAGCTCAGTAGTTTATTTGCGTCCTGAATCTGCACAAGGCATTTTTGTTAATTTCAAAAATGTCATGGAAACCGGACGCCAAAAAGTACCATTTGGCATTGCACAAATTGGTAAAGCATTTAGAAATGAAATAAATACAAAGAATTTTCTTTTTCGGACTCGCGAGTTCGAACAAATGGAAATGCAGTTTTTCACAAAACCCGGCTCTGAGCTCGAGTGGTTCGAATATTGGAAAGAGCAGCGTTGGAATTGGTATCTTTCCTTAGGAATGAAAGCCGAGAAAATGAAATTCAAAAAACACGAAAAACTGGCTCACTACGCAAATCATGCTGTTGACATTGAATTTGAATTTCCATTCGGGTTTGGCGAAATTGAAGGCATACACTCGCGTACAGATTTTGACCTCAAAGCTCATCAAGAGTTTTCTGGAAAAAAAATGGAATATGTCGATACAGTAAATCAAGAAAGATTCATTCCTTACGTCGTTGAAACATCAGGCGGCGTCTCTCGTTCACTCATGGCTTTCCTTTGCAATGCTTATGACGAGGAAGAAGTTTCTGACGATAATGGAAAAGTCGAAAAACGAGTCGTTATGCGTTTTAGCCCGAAACTTGCACCAATAACAGTTGCTATTTTTCCACTTGTCAATAAGGACGGCATGCCCGAAAAGGCTCATGAAATTTATCGTGATTTAAGCAAAGTTTATAAAACTCAGTACGATACATCTGGCGCAATTGGACGACGTTATCGCCGTCAGGATGAGATTGGCACTCCATTTTGCATAACAATCGATGGCGAAACTTTAGAAAATGGCACCGTAACAATTCGCGAGCGTGACTCAATGCAACAAGAGAGAATTTTGGCAAGTCAAGCTAAGCAATATATTTTCGACAAAATTAATTCTTAATTATAAAATGAAAAAAAGATTCTTTGGTGTTTTAATTTTGGCGATAAGTTTATCTGCCATTTTCTATGGATTTAACAATACTGATTATTTCAAAATTAATAAATCGTTTGAAATTTTCGGGACTGTATTCCGTGAAATATCAAATAATTATGTCTTGGAAATTGAGCCGGAAATAATGATAAAAAATGGCATTAACGGCATGCTCAGCACTTTGGATCCTTACACTGAATTTTATACTGAAGAATTCGCCGAAGATATGGATATATTAACCGAAGGAATATATACTGGTTTTGGTTTTACTATTTCTCAAATTGATAATCAAACTACAATAATCGGGCTGAATGAAAATAATTCAGCCTATAGAAAAGGTTTGAGAATAGGCGATAGGATATACCAAATTGATACCGCAGTGGTACTCAATATTTCAAGTGATTTACTTAAAAAATATACTCGCGGCACTTTGGGATCTAGTGCCAACGTGAAAATTATACGTGAAGGCAGAAGTGATACACTGTCGTTTGTATTAACCAGAGAAAATATAAATTTGCCGAATATTAGTTATTTTGGTGTTACTGAAAACAATATCGGATATATCAAAATCGAGAGCTTCACGAAAAATTCTCCCGGCGAAGTTCGTAATGCTTTTATGCAAATGAAGAATGAAACTGACTTAAAAGGGTTAATTCTTGATTTTCGATATAATCCCGGAGGACTTCTTTCTTCTGCTATCGGCATTGTTGAGCTTTTCGTACCAAAAGGCAGCGTAATTGTTTCTACCCGCGGTAAAAATAAAAATGAAGATTTCGAGTACGTCTCTTTGGCTGAGCCAATTGAGCCGAATTTGCCTCTTGCAGTCATTATTAACAGCTCAAGCGCAAGCGCAAGCGAAATTGTTGCCGGTGCTATTCAAGATCTGGATAGAGGCGTTATCATTGGACAACGCTCTTTCGGAAAAGGGCTGGTGCAATCCATTTTTGATATGCCTTATAATACTTATTTGAAAATGACAACTGCAAAGTACTATACACCCTCGGGGCGTTGCATTCAAAAATTAAAGTTCGGGGAACTATACAATCGAAGAGAAGTAACACCAAATACTGATACAACAATATTTTATACCAAAAACGGCAGAAAAGTTTATGAATTGACTGGTATTTTGCCTGATACAATTGTCGAAATTGATACCATGTCTTATATGTTAGGCTCACTATTCGATAATGATTTGATGTTCAATTTCGCTACTTATTATTCATCGCGTTTTGACTCGATTAGTAAGAATTTTGAAGTTAATGATAAGATTTTCGGCGAGTTTGAAAAATACATAAAAAATAAAGAGTATACTTATTTGTCCCCAACAGCTGATTATTTGAGAGAAATTGACAAAATAATGACAAAAACTAATTATCCGAAGCAGGTAATAAATAATCTAAAAAGTTTAAAAAAGAGTATAGAAAAAGAAGACAAAAAAGATTTGAGAAAATATAAAAAGGAAATATCTCAAATTATTCGTTATGAGATACTTAGGCGATTTCATCCAGAATCATATATATTAAAAGAATCCCTATCCGAAGATAAGGATTTCAAAACAGCAAACAGCATTTTGTCCAAAAATTTACATAAAAAAATTCTGCGGAAAGAATAAGTAAGCTAATTAATTGCACCTTCCTGCAAAAACTCTTTGAATTGACTTATGAAATAATTATCCTTATCTGCTGATACAATTAATTTTATATTTGTCCCGGCGTCATCATCATTTCTTTCTAAAACTTCATAATTAGAATATATTTTGGATATGACATCGGAATTACTGTAAGGTATGTGTAACTCATAAAAGTTGTTATGGCGATTGTAACGCGATTGCATTAGTTCCAATAGCTTCTCTATATTTATTGACCGGCTCGCCGAAACTAAGATAGAGTCCGGAAACTCTTGTTCCAAAATCCTGTGTTCCAATAAATCTTCAACCATATCAATTTTATTGAAAGTCAAAATTATTGGTTTGTCTGTGATTTTGAGTGTTTCAAGTGTGTCGTTTACAATCTGAATTTGGTCGCGAAATCCCTTGTGTGAAACATCGACTACGTGCAACAAAATATCGGCTTCAGAAGCCTCAGCAAGCGTAGTTTGAAAGGAAGCCACTAAATGTGCCGGAAGCTTACGGATAAACCCAACAGTATCCGATAAAAGGGCTTTTTGACCACTTGGCAGTTCAAACTGCCTGACAGTTGTGTCGAGAGTAGCAAATAATTTATCTTCGACATAAACACCTGCATTAGTCAAAGTATTCATTAAAGTAGATTTCCCTGCATTTGTATATCCGACCAGAGCAAAACGAGGGTATTGGCTGCGTCCCTTGCGCTGCTGTTCTTTTTGGACAACAATATTTTGCAGCTTTTCTTTTAAATGCTGGATGCGAACACGGATCATACGCCTATCGGTTTCAATCTGCGTTTCGCCCGGTCCGCGAGTGCCGATGCCGCCGCCAAATTGCTTCGAAAGGTGCGTCCACATCCGCGTAAGTCGTGGCATAATATATTGCAATTGGGCTAATTCTACCTGAGTTTTAGCTTCCAAAGTTTGCGCCCGAGTAGCGAAAATATCGAGAATTATACCGCTTCTGTCCATAACTTTTATATCAAGTTCTCGCTCTAAGTTTCTTACTTGAGCTGGACTTAAATCGTCATCGAATATAGCAAGTGTTATGCCTTCTTCTTTTACTAATTCTTTTACTTCTGCTACTTTCCCTTTTCCCATAACAGTAGAAGTACTGACCTTTGCTAGTTCTTGATAGATTTTTTGAGTAACGTCAGCTCCCGCAGTTTCAGCCAAAAAAGCTAATTCTTCTAAATATTCCCACGCTAATTCGCGGTCTGAGCCTTTTCTTTTAATTGATATAGCTATCGCTTTTTCTCTTTTTTCTTCTAATAGTTCGTTTAATTCGTTATTATCCAATTTTCACCTTAATAATTAATCAAATTTAATACGTTTTGAAATGCTTTTTATTATTTTTTTAGGTATTGAAATTTTATTGACAACGAGCGAAAGCGCCTAAAATTACTTGTTTCGCGGCTCCAGTAGCTTTTGGTAAATTACCGGGAAGACCATTGACATTAAGCCAAGCCAAATAAGCAAAAGCAATTGCTTCTTTTGCTTGAGTAGGAATGCCGTAATCTGAAGAAAATGATATATTACATTTCGGTAGGTTCTTAGAAATAACTTCTATCAAAAAAGCGTTATTAGCGCCACCACCTGAAACAATTATTTCAGCATTGTCCTGAGCGAAAATACGGATATTTTCACTAATCGCATACGCAGTAAATTCAGTCAGCGTTCTTACTATATCGCGAGCTTCGTAATTTTTGATAAATTTAGATATATTCTTCCAATTGAATAATTCTCTTCCAGTTGATTTTGGAGGCTTTTGTCTAATAAATTCAATTGATTGCAGTTCAGTGAAAAATGCAGGAATTAGATTTCCCGAGCGAGCTATTTCACCATTAAAATCATAATCTTTATGAAAATATATTTGTGCTGCTGAATCAATAAGCGTATTGCCGGGCCCACAATCGAAAGCGAGAACATCATTAGTTGTGCAGTTAGACGGCAGATAAGTAATATTTGACATACCGCCAATATTTAAGGCAATTACATTTTCGGTTTCTGACCGAAAAAAATTAAAATCAAAAATAGGTACAAGCGGGGCGCCTTCGCCACCTAAAGCCATGTCGGCAGCTCGAAAATCATATACAACAGGAGTATTGAGCATTGCCGATAGGGCAGTGCCAGAACCGAGTTGATAAGTAGAAGAAATCATTTCGTTGCAAAAACTTTGAGCAATAGGCTCATGCCAAAGGGTTTGTCCATGAATGCCAATTAAGTCGATAAAATTACTATCAAGTGAATTAGATAACAACATATTGTCTATTGATTTAGCGATAATTTTCGAGTAAAGGAAATTCAATTGTGAAAGATCTCGAAGCGAAATATTTTGAGATGTAATTACTTCTTGAATTCTATTTCTAAACTCTTTCGGGAATTTATATTCGCTGAAAAGCAATAACTTAAAGCCCTTGTCAATAGATGGTTTTTCACTAAATTCGCAAATTGCAATGTCAATTCCATCAATTGAAGTGCCAGTCATAACGCCGCAAACTATCATAACTATCTATTGTATTTATTCGTGAGATTATTTTTTAAATTTATTTTTTAATTTCGACAAGGCTGCTTCATCTTTTTCGATTTTATTCAATGCTTTTTTGGTTTCGAGGCTTCCTTTTTCGATACCCAGTTTTTTTGCCATATCTGTAAGTTTGGATTGACTTAAATCAATGGCACCTGAACCAATTGAATTGATATTTTTTTGTTTAATTTTCCTTTGCTCTACTGCTAAATTCATAGCAATTTCTAACTTAGCACTAAGTGGCTTTTTTTTCTCCTGGGGAATAGTGTATTCATCCTTGCTCAAAGCCTGCTTATCTTTAGATATATTGAGTATAGTTTCGATTAACTCATCTTTATTTTTTTGATGGTTAATACTCGCTTTGCTCTCAATTTGCGTTTCTTTCTTTTCAGCAGCAGGAGAGTTTTCTTTCTGTACGGGATTTTTGCTATAAGCTTTGGCGGCGAAAAGTTTTTGAGCTTGCAAATGTGCTTGCTGACTAGCTTGACTTTCTCGAGGAGCAGGTCTTTTTGGTACAGTCTTAGCAGTTTTTTCGTTAATATTTTTGCTAAGTAGCTGCTTATTTCTCCATTTCAGGTAAAGTAAAACAATCAGAAGAATAATAGCGAGAGCAATTCCAGCTACATATATCAAAATTTGGTTATAAATCCCGGGAATAAAACTATCGTCTGCTTTCTTGGTTGAGTCGGCGAATAGTCCTTCGAACTTTTGACTAATAGCTGTGTCAGCTTTTATAGTGTCTTTTGCAACTTCATTTGTGTCCAAAATAAGATGGGCCACTGGTTCTGTTATCGCCGAATCTGGCTCTGTGATTGTCGTTATTGGTAATTGAGGAGAAAATGACATACTTGTCGAAGTTTTAAACCTTTCTGCAAATTCATTACTTTTTGTTTTGTCTTGTTTTATGGAATATGCTTGAGAAAGAGCGGCAAATAAATCTGGCAGAGTTACGCCCTTATTTAGCGCAAATTCAAGATTTTTCAAAGCTGAATTGACTTTGCCTTGCTGCAACAAAATAATTCCAAGGAACATGGCAGCTTCGCCATGCTTTTCCATAGCTGCGCTTAAAAAGTCTCTTTTGGCGGATTCTAAAATATTATCTTCGAGTGCGAGCAAAGCTGTATAATAAGCATCATCGCTTGTTGAAAGGTTATCCCAACGTACAGCGTCAATCAATATACTGCGAGTATAGGGAAGCGGAGCCGCTGTATATCCGTGTTCTTCTTGAAGGGAAACAAAAACACTTAAATTCTTTTTTTGTGATTGTACATATACTTCCGAAATCAAGCCAGATCCGGCTTTTGAGCGAGCGGTATCAGCAACGCTTGTATTAGTGAGATTAATTATAATCTTTCGCTTGTCTTGGGCTAATTGGGTAGAATATTCAATTGGATAATTACTCATAACAAGTTGAACGCGTGTACCGGATAAAACATTAATAGCTTGCAGCTTCTGTTGAGCCGATAAGGAAACATCAGAAATAACAATAATCGATAAAATTAGTATAAAATTTAGAATTTTCATTAATTTTCGCTTCTTGTTATTGGCAAAATAATTTTAAATGTTGTACCTTTTCCAACCTCAGAGACTACACTGATTTTACCTTTGTGGTTGTTTATTATTCGCTTTGTCATATAAAGACTTAATGAAATTTTATTAGTACTGGTTTTATGCGAATAATTAGGCTCAAAGATATGTTCTAGCTGCAATTCATTTATACCGATACCAGTATCTGCTATGCTGATAGATATCCTTTTTCCACCCAAAATATAACAACCGATAGATAATCTGCCACCATTTGGCATAGCATCTCTGGCGTTCAAAAATAGATTTAGCAGGACATGCTGGATTTGAGATTTATAGCAAAGTATCGTCATCGGCTCACTTTCGAAGGATTTTTCGATGCGTATATCTTCGTTAGAAATTTGAAATTCAAGTATATTGAGCGTTTCGTCGATAAGTTTTTGGATAACGACTTCTTCGAGTTTTACTGCATTTTCAAAAGCAATACCTTTTATGATGGAATTAAGATATTCAATTCGGGATATATTCTGCGTAATAATTTCAGCACGGCGGCTGCTATTGCCAATACCCCGTAGTATTAAATCAACATTAGCTTTGATTATCATAATAGGATTTTCAATCTCGCGAGATACCGAACCAGAAATTTCGCCCACTGACAAGAGCATAGAATTTTGCATCAGCTGTTGATTGATAATATTAAATCTTTTCTGAATGTCTGATTTATCTTGTTTATTGATTTTATTTAAAAGTGAAAGTGAAGCGATAGTAAGTGTTTTGCTCAAACCATCTAAAGCGTCGGCATTGAAAGAATCCTGATTAAGCGTTGTTCCGGCAAGGAAAAGCCCTAAGTCTTCATCGTCTTGAATAATAGGGAATATAATATATGAACTTTGCTTAGAAGTAGCAGCATCTAAATTTGGAATAATCTTTATCTTTTTATCGAAAAAGACCCATTCGACAATCCCTTGCTCTATGAGATGTTCGATTTGTTTATCTAAAAGAATACTTGTATCAGTGTTGCAAACGGGGCAGAAATCATTTTGATCATTTTTAAAATAAAAATTACTTTCTATAACTGAAAAATACTTTAAAAGAATTTTGTGCGTTGTATTAATAATATCAAATTCAGTTGATTGCTCTACAATATCAAAAATATGGTTTTCTATCGGGTCTTTGATATGAGAAATAAAACTATTATCATTTATTTTATTATTTAACCTATCAAGTTCATTTTTTAAAAATTTGATAGAACCTTCGAGAGAACGTATATACTCTTCACGCTCTTCGGAGTGTTCAGTATTTTTTTGTTCACCGGTATTTTTTTTGTTTGCCACGTTCTTTTAAAGGGATTAATTTAAAAATAAAATAATCAAATATATTACTTTCGCTATTTTAAATAACGCAAGAGCGTTTAATGAACAAAAATAAGCTATTTTATAATAAATTCAAACGAATAATTCTCATAATCGAATAAAATGCAAGAAAAATTATAATGGGATATTCCCATGCTTTTTTGCCGGATTTTTATCAATCTTATTTTCTAATAAATTAAACGCATCAATTAATTTTTGCCGAGTGTATTTTGGCTCAATAACATCGTCCAAAAACCCATAAGAAGCAGCGATGTAGGGATTAGCAAATTTATTGGTATATTCATCAATTAGTTCTTTTTCTTTTTGCTCGGGCTCGTCCGCTGCGTCGATTTCCCTTTTAAATATTATTTCAACAGCTCCTTTGGCGCCCATTACGGCTATTTCAGCAGAGGGCCAAGCGTAATTAATATCTCCGCGAATGTGTTTACTGCTCATTACGTCATAAGCTCCGCCATAAGCTTTGCGAGTTATCAAAGTAACTTTTGGAACGGTAGCCTCGCAATACGCATAGAGCAATTTCGCACCGTTGGTAATAATAGCATTCCATTCTTGGTAAGCGCCCGGCAAAAATCCCGGTACATCGACAAGTGTTAATATCGGAATATTGAAAGCATCGCAAAAACGCACGAAACGGCCCGCTTTTTTCGAAGAATCAATATCCAAAACGCCAGCAAGTACCATTGGCTGATTAGCTACAAGCCCGATACTGCGTCCGCCTAAGCGGATGAACCCGCACAATATATTTTGTGCGTAATCTTTATGCACTTCAAAAAATTCTTCTAAATCAGCAATTTTATGAATTACATCTTTCATATCATAAGGCTGATTGGGGTTTGCCGGTATTATCGAGCAAAGCTCTTCGATAATTCTATCGTGAGGATCGTCATTTTTTATAATAGGAGTTTCTTCAGCGTTATTCGACGGCAAGTAGCTGAGTAAATTTTTTGTTAGTTCAATAGCGTCCAAGTCATTTTCTGCAACAAAGTGAGCTACTCCGCTTTTTTTTGCGTGAGTTTCTGCCCCGCCCAAATCTTCGGATGTCAAATCCTCATGTGTAACGGTTTTCACGACTTTTGGACCTGTAACGAACATATAGGATGTGTTTTTTACCATTATGATAAAATCCGTTATAGCGGGCGAATAGACAGCACCACCGGCGCATGGACCCATAATTAGAGATATTTGCGGCACAACGCCGGAAGCCATAGTATTGCGCAAGAAAATATCTGCGTAAGAGCCAAGTGATACTACGCCTTCTTGCACTCGGGCGCCTCCTGAATCATTCAAGCCGATAATTGGAATGCCTAATTTCAAAGACTCGTCCATTATTTTGCATATTTTTTTGCCGTGCATTTCGGCTAAACTACCTCCTAAGACAGTAAAATCTTGCGAGAAAACTGCGACTTTTTCGCCTGCGATTTGTCCATAGCCGGTTACAACGCCGTCGCCTAAGTGGACACTCTGAGACAGACCGAAATCGTGCGAATGATGATGTGCCATTGCATCAACCTCGATAAAACTTCCTTTATCCAACAATAAATCAATTCGTTCCCGGGCGGTGAGTTTGCCTTTGGCATGCTGCGAATCTATTCGAGACTGGCCGCCTCCCAAATTTGCTCTTTCTTTTATATCTGAGAGCTTTTGTAATTTTTCATTTGGTATATTTTTTTCTTCATTCATTGAGGAACCTTACTAAAAAATTATTATTGAAATGAAATAAACGATAAACTATTGTCGTCGTGGAAGAAGCAAATATACATACGTAAAAAGCGAAATTAAATTTTAAGAATACTTAACTAAAAGGATTGTTATGCCTGAACCAAAAATCGCACAAAAAGCTCCATATAAAGTAAAATTAGAAGCTAATAAAAAATATTCATGGTGTACGTGTGGCGAGTCCATGATTCAACCATTTTGTGATGGAACGCACAAAAAAGTTGGAGTTTTTAAATCACTTCCGTTTCAAGTCGAAGAAGAAAAAGAATATTACATCTGTGGCTGTAAGCTCACTTCAACGCCACCCTTTTGCGACGGAACGCATAAAACCTGCTAAGGCTGCTAACGGACTTTGAATGTTGCCATTGTAATAATTGCCAACATTATTGCAATTATATAAA
>JBBRJR010000010.1:0-20324 GCA_038218865.1 Kapaibacterium sp. (SeqCode)
CCCGATTTGAGAGAACTTTTCCTTCAAATTGTTTATACGATAAACCGCCATGTCTTGCGCCTGATCCGCTGGGCTCAGCTTGATTATTTTCTTTTTTTTCTTGCCTTCTTGCGGCACACTGATTTTTTTTGTAGTAAAATAGCAATCGCTTACGTTTATTTCTATATCAACATTTAATTTCTTTTGCAATATTAAAAAATCTTTCAGCTCATTTAAAAATTCAATACCGGAATCCGTAATAGCAGAATCGTTATACGTAAAAATATTTTTTTTAAATAAGATGTCGCCTAATTCAATTTTTTTTATGTAAAAATCTTTTTCAATTTCCACGTAATCTTTGCCAGCTGGCACTATCAATTCTTGGTCAGCTTCGCTAACTGTATATTCAGCAAAAAGCACGATGTACTTTTCGCCTGGATTAACCACCTGCTGGTACTCTCCGGCGATGGAGTTTGATTTGACGGTGATTTTCTTGCCCGTCGCCGAGCGTAATATAAATGACGTCCCAAGTGGATTGTTTGTGCCAAATTCTAACACCTTCCCCTTTAATAGCACTACGTTCTGATTGGCATGAACATTTAAGATATTGATTATTAAGAAAACAAAAGATGCCAAGATATATTTTTTCATATTTTTGATATTTTCTACTTATTGATATTAATTGATAAAAGTTATTTATTGTCTTGGTCGAAAATCGCAATAGCCGCAGCAACAACTTCTTTGGCTGCTTCGGCTTTGCTCATCGTCATAAATTCAGTTTCTTTGCCGCGCTTGTCGATAATCGTAATAGTGTTGTTGTCGCCACCAAAACCGCTGTTGGGCTTGTTGGCTGAGTTTAGCACAATCATATCGCAATTTTTTCGCTCGAGCTTGCACTTGGCGTTTTCTATCTCGTTTTCCGTTTCGAGCGCAAAGCCCACCAATACTTGATTTTGACTTTTCACTTTGCCCAGCTCGGCTAATATGTCTGTCGTTTTTTTGAGTTTTATAGTGTAATCTTCCGATTGCTCTTCTTTTTTGATTTTCCCTTGAAATTTTACTTCGGGACTGAAATCCGCAACTGCGGCAGCCAAAATTGCTATGTCCGTATCGCTGAATTCTCTGATTGTCGCTTCACGCATTTCTTCTGCTGAACGAACTTTGATAACATTGACGCCCTCGGGCGGCACTAACTCGACTGGACCAGAAACCAGCGTAACACGTGCGCCTTCGTTTTGTGCTGCACGAGCTAAAGCGTATCCCATTTTGCCAGTAGAAAAATTTGATATGAAGCGTACGTCGTCGATTTGCTCAATAGTCGGACCGGCTGTAATCAATACCTTTTTCCCACCGAGTTTATAAGGACTTTTTCCTGAAAGCTTAGCTTTTAACTTCTCAAGTTCAAGCTCGGCAGTCCATTTATCTTTATCGACAGAGTCTGCGAGCGTTTCGCGCGGCGTGGCGAATGCTTCCGGAGGCACTGTTTTGTCTTTTCCTGCGGCAAATTTAATTCCGCTGTCACTTTCGCTTTTTTTATAATTAATTTTTTCGCCTGAAATCGCGAGTGACAAATATTCCAATATCACAGAAATTTCCGGCAGTCGCCCTGGACCAGTCAAACCGCTGGCGAGTTCACCTTCTTCGGGCGGGATAACTATAATTCCATAGCTTTCGAGAATTTGTGCGTTTTTTTGAGTGGCGGGGAAAAGCCACATATCGAAGTCCATTGCAGGCGAAACCAGCAGCGGCTTTGCCGGTGGCATAGCCATAGCCACGCAAAGCAAAGCGTTGTCGCTTTGTCCGGAAGCTAATTTCGAGAGTGTAGAAGCTGTAATCGGTGCAATGAGCATAGCGTCTGCCCATTGAGCCAAGCCGACATGCCAAGCGCCGCTTTCTGGCGACGCATTATTATCAAACATCTCGATGGCGACGCTATTGCGGCTAACGCTTTTGAGCGTCAATGGGGTTACGAACTCTTTTGCAGCCGGCGTCATTACTACTTTTACTTCGGCGCCCGCTTTTATTAACTCGCGTACTAAAAGTGGAGATTTATAGGCAGCTATCGAGCCAGTTACGCCTAATATTATTTTTTTATTCTTTAAATTTTCGTGCATTATCTTAGTTTCATTATTTTAACTCAAACAAATATAATGATAATTACTAAAAATGCCACATTTTATTTCAATAAAACAAAAAAAATGAAATATTAGTTATTTATTGGTAAATCCAAAGTTATTTCGTAGCCTTCAATTAATCTATTATCGAAGGAAATACTGCCGTCCATTGCAGCTAAGCAAGCAAGGACTATCATTAAATTTATATTGAGATCATCTTCCGGAGAAATAGATTCGATTGGAATATTCTCCCGATTGTAATTATATGTAATATATTGTATTTCATTTCCAAAGTAACGAAGCCGAACAATGATTTTTGAACGGCATATTTTGAAATTTAGAAATATAAATGTACTATCTTGCGAATTATCAAAAATTAGATTTAAAATATTGCAAATTACGTTTTTTGCAAGTATTCGGTCAATTTTCACTTGTCCGTTTAAATTATCAATTTCAATGCTGATTTTATGATTTCTTCCAGCCGAATACAAGCTATTATCTACTATAGATTTTACAAAAATATCCAAGTCAACAGTTTCGCTTGATTGCTGATAATTTCCCGAACAGATAATATTAACGGTTATGGCGTTGTCTATGAGTTTCGTAACGACATTGACAAGGGAAAGTATTTTGCTTAAATGTTTTTTAAATTTATCGGGCTGCTCGCGATAATAGCAAATATCAGCTGAATGAGCTATAATGTCTTCGCCGCCCAAGTATTCGCCGGGCAAATAAGAAAACCGAGTTTTCAACTCAATCAAGGATTTCTCTCTTATCCAGCACTTGGAAATTTCGCATTTGGCTTCGGAAAGTTTTCGTTCGGCAGTAGTAATTATCGAAGGCAACTGCTCGAATATCTGAGAACTATTTAAAAACTCGCCGGGCTGCTTTTTTATTCTTTTTTCTAATTCATTTGCCAAAAGCTCCAGTTCTGTTTCAATAGTCAGCCGGACAGCTGCATCTCGCAAAGAGACAAGTATTGCTTTCGATTTTCCCCAAGGGATAATACTTGCTGATAAGTCCATCATTATAAGCGAGCCGTCAGATTTAACAAATAATTGCGAGGAAATAACCGAGCCGTTTATGATTACATTTTCGATAAAATCAGTTTCATCGCGATAATTCTCCTGCGGCAAAAGCGTTGTGTAATGCCTGCCCACCGTCAGCATGCGTTTGTAGCCCATAGTCTTGAATGCGGTCGGATTTATGTTAAGAATATTGCCGGTATAGCTGTCTATGATTATTATAACGTCCGGAGCGTCATAGAATATTTCTTTAAATTTCTCTTCTGATTTTTTAATCAAATTCTCAGTTTTTTTTCTTTCAATCGCATACCTTATCGCTTTATTGAGCATAAGCCCATTTAAACAATTTTTGGCGATGTAGTCATGTGCCCCTTGGCGGACGGCTGCCATAGCAAGTTGTTCGTCTTCGTTACCGGAAATTATAATTATTGGAGAATTAAATTCCGCAGCAAATAACGTCTCGAAAGTATTTAGTCCGGTCGAGTCAGCCAAGCCCAAATCCAACAAAATTATGTCGAATTGGGTGGCTCTCGCTAAATCAATGCCACTTAACAATCTATTTGCCCAGACAATATCTATCTTTTCATTTTTTCTTTCTTCCAGTGTGTTTTTTATTATCTGGTAATCGGCTTCATTGTCTTCAATTACTAATACTTTCATATATTTCCTTTTTAGGCTGCTCGTCGATTATTTGTGTTGCAATGTTTTTGCTTTCAAATAATCAAAAAACCCGAATTTTGACTCATCAAACAAATCCCCTTTTTGCTTAATTTGTTTTTTTAATTTTGTTGTTTAATTCTCAATCTGATAATGATTTGACACTTGCCTTTTCGGAAGTGAAAAATAAAATATCGAGCCTTTGTTAACTTCGGATTCGAGCCAAATAGCGCCGCCATGCCGAGTGATAATCTTTTTGCAAATTGCTAAGCCAATGCCGGTGCCTGGGTATTCATCCTTAGTGTGCAAGCGTTGGAAGACTTGGAATATTCGCTTAAAGTCTTTTTGCTCTATGCCTAACCCATTGTCTTCAATAGAAAATATCATATAATCATCTTTCTCTTTATAAGAAATAATAATTACGGGAGCCTCCGTTTGCCTTGAAAATTTCAAAGCATTGCTGACAAGGCTCATAAACAACTGCTTTATTTGCGATTCGTGGCACTCCACGCTATCAGGTAGCTCCGAACAGATTATTTTTGCACCTTTAATCTGAATAGATCTTGAGAGAATTTCTTGGACGCCAGACATTATATCATTAAAATCAATAAATTTAAACTCCATTTCGCATAATTGTATTCGCGAGTAGCTAAGTAAATCATTTATCATGTGTTGCATTCGCGTTGCCGCTTGCAATGAAAATCTTATGTTTTCGGCAGCAGGCTTGCTTATAGCTTCAATTTCATCAATTTTCAATACTTTCAAAAAATTAGAAATAGTTCGCAAGGGTTCCTGTAAATCATGTGAAATTGATGTTGCGAATTCTTTCAATTCTTCATTATTTCGTCTTAATTCCTCCAATAGCAAAGCTTCTTTCAATTTTTTCTTATCGTTGTCTTTTGTTTTTGTAGGTAATATTTCAGGCGGACTTGCATTGTTGCTTTTACCGAAATTTTTACAATTAATCAAAGTTAAAAGATACTTTGGTGAATTATCAAGCTCAATCATGGCTATTTTCCCCAAGAACTCATCGCAAATCTCAAGCCCGATGGTGTCCGAACAAATAGTGCCGCTGCGGATTAAATCCATGAATACCGCTGCTTTTTCTCCAAGGTAGTCTCTAAGCTCGCCTATATTATCACTGTCATTTTCTTGGTCGCTCGCTTGCAAAACTGATTGCTTGAGCCCGCCCTGTGTTTTAATCTTTGCAAATTCCGGGTTTGCGTACAGTATTTCTCCATCGGCATTGCAAATGGCTATCGGTAAATCGATAAGATCGATGCTGATATGAATATTCTCTTTCATCATTGCACCCCCGCTTTAATTACTGTTAAATTCAATCAAACATAAGCTAATTGATAAAAATCAAGCAATGCTCTTAATTCCTGCCAGTCGATAGGTTTAGTTAAAAAATCCGTAATGCCTTCGCTTATGGCTTCGCTTATTATGCTCCTATCGGGAAAAGCAGAAATTAAAATAAATATGGGGTCCGAATTTAATAAACTCAATACGCGATATAGTTCTATTCCATTAATATCTGGCAAAAAATAATCGCAGGCAACTATATCATAATCACCTGCTGAATATTCGTTTAGGGCTTTAAACGGCTCGTCGAACACGTCGCACTCGTACCCATTCATAATCAAAGCGTTGCGTAATAAATCCAGCGTAAGGATGTCGTCGTCGATAAGCATAATTCTCATCTGGCATTCCTATTTTTTAAATTATTATACAATTATTATTTCAAAATATATACCACATATATAAAAATAATTATAAATCATATTAAATCATTATAAATCAATTAAATATAAATTAGATAAATCAAGAACGATTACAATTCAGATTTGAACTATTGTTCAATTACGCTATGCGAAATCGCACATTTGTTCATAACTGCATAGTTAATCTATCCTAAGATTAATATATTGTTAGAATAATTTAATAATTTACCATTGCAGGCGGTGGGCATTAGGCATTAGGCTGTAGGAAATAAAGGTTCTCGGTGGTCGGTTGTCAGTTTTCGGTGGAAAGGCTGAATTGCTATAGATGAGGTTGTCTCGTAAGATATATTTTTATGTTTCTGAGAGTACATTAAGGTAAGAATATAAAAAAATTAGATTTTAAGAAGAAATCCCCCAAACCCTCTTTTAAAAAAGGGAAAGAGAACCTAAAGAAAAAACTCGTAAGTCATAGTAATGCATGCATTTCTTTCTTCCCCTCTTTTAAGAGGGGACTCGGGTATGTTCATATTAAGTTGAAATTATTTGGTTTACTTAAAATAATTTTTATGTTCAAAACACAAAAAACGAATCTTATGAGACAGCCTCTTTACTTCTTGAGGTATTGAAGTGTGTATTTTTACGAAAAAGTTAGGATATTAATCCACTCAAAATAAGCATGACCACCCATTATATTGATTTCATAAAAATTATAATAGATTTAATAGGCTGTCGGCTCCTACCTTAATTATACCAATGTAGGGATGATCTAATGCGAGAATTAGAAGAAGAACAAGACTTATACTTGTTGAAAGGACGGATATCATAATAAGCTGAGCCCATAAATTTGCTGAACTAAAAAGCATAGCAAATGATATGACTAAAACAGCTCCTATTGAAAGAACAAACCACATAAATCCCGGAACGGAAAGTTTTGTTGAGAAAAACCTCAATTGTCGGTATTCACCTAATTTTTCAAGTTTGTCAATAGATTTGTCGAGTAGCATTGTTTCTCTATGAGAAGCAGGTGAGAAAGAATAGTAAATGTCTATAAGAGCATTAAAAGCTTTGTCCGATGGCTTCTCTTTGATTTTATTCAAATTTTGCTTCGAAGTCATCAATTTCCAGTCTTCATTAACCGCTTTTTTGATGTAAACATTTATTGCTGAATTGAGCTTTGAAGAGTATTCTGTGTCGAATCCTTTGCTTAGTGCTTGAAGTGAAGAAATAGTATTTGCTTCACCTTCAACAATTCCATTTGCTTCTTGGTAATCTTCCCAAACAACAATAACGACAAAAGCTATTAAAACTGCATAAATAACGCCAATCACGGCATAAATAAATCCAGCAACATCATTGTGCCTAGATAAATGCTCGTGTCCAAATTTATTTCTGATTAGCAAAGTGCCGGCAATCGAAAAGCCAATAGAAAACAATGTTGCTAAAATAATAATTAATAAGTCCATCATTTAGTTCCTAATCTTTTTTTAAACCTATTTATTGTTTTTTACAGGCATTTCCGAAACAATTTTATGCTCAGGTTTGCCTTGGATATGTTTGTGTTTGTTTATTCGATTTGAATATCCCACCGACCACGGCATAGCAGAAACGCCATGCAACACCACGCTTAGAACAACTGTAAGCATTGCCACATTGAAGATAAATTCCTTATGCGGAATTCCGGCTTGATTAAGTATCAAAATTCCATATAAAATTGTAGCAATACCACGCGGGCCAAACCACCCGATAAACATAATAGACTCGAAGCCTAATTTATCTCTAATCAAACCTATAGCAACAGGCACAATTCTTATAAGGGTCAGGCTTAGCAATGCATAGATAAATGTTTCGAGCGTAATTGCTTGAACGGTAGGCACGATAATTAAGGCACCAAAAAATAGGAAGGTAAGAAGTGTCAGAAGCTGCCCTTCCGTTTCAGCAAATTCATAAACGCCTTTGCAAATATGCTTTGAAGTATTGCCTAATGTGAGCCCTGCTATAAATGCAGAAATATATCCATTGCCATGAATAGATTCAGCCAAAGCAAATGATAAAATTGCTAAAACAACTGCAGATAAATCAGTAAAGGTTTTGCTTGCTATGCCTTTATCTTGGCAGTAAGATACGAATTTGCCGCCAGTAAAGCCGATTGCAATTCCAACTAGCAAACCAAATCCAATCTGTTTGCCGGCAAATCCAATCCAATAAGAAATACTTTGCGAATTAGAGGGGTTATCTGCACCAATAGCAAGAGCAATAAAGAGTAGAAGAAAAGGCAGTGCAATTCCATCATTCAGACCGCTTTCCACGTTGATTGTTTGCCTAATCCTGACCGGAATTTTTTCGTAGCTAACCACAGCCTGCCCCAATGCGGCATCCGTCGGTGCCAATATCACAGCAAGAATTAAAGCTGTTGGCAGGTCGAGGAAATCAAACATAAGCATTGCAATAAGTGCTCCCAACAAAATAGTAAGCGGCAAGCTTATTCCAAGCAACTGCATTGGCAGAGTATGTTCTTTGCGTAGAGATGAGATATCAATCCTTGAAGCATCAGTAAACAGCAGTATCATTAAAGTAAATTCGGCAACAAACTGAATGGAATTGTTTTCAAGTTTCAAATCGAAAGCACCAAAAATTACTGGGCTGAACAACAAGCCGACAAAAGCAAATATCATAGGTCCCGAAAAAATAGATTTTTCAAGCTTTCCGGAAAAATTTGCAAAAAGCAGAAAAAAAACTGCTATTAGTGCTAATTCAATATGTTCCATATTATTATTTAATTAGGGGTTGTCTCAAAAATCTAAATATAGATTATTTGAAATAAATCTATATTTTTGAGTGTCATATATATCTACGTCTTAACTAAGGGGCTGTCTCACAAGTCATTTTTTTAGGGAATATAGTCAGACAAGAATGTCCGACCTGCCACTATTTAAAGGAGTTAGTAGGGGGCTGTCTCATAAGTCAAATGGTGTGCTTTTAAGACTGGCACGCATTTTCAAATAAACTTGTGATGATACCCACATTTTAAACACCCCCTGCCCCCTCTTACAAGAGGGGTGGGAGGAACCACTTGAATTATAAGAACTTACGAAATTCAACTTCCATGTTGTTGTCCCCCTCTTTTAAGAGGAGGCTAGGGGGTGTTCATATTATTTTTGCAATTTTATTGTTCATTTAACAAAAATGTTATGCATAAAACCTAAAAATATATCTTATGAGGCAGCCCCATTCATTTATTCCTTATGATACAGCCTCTCTACAGAAATCCAATTATAAAGCCTTATCGGGGCAACCCCCAGTTTTGTACTAACAAATTAATTTCGATTATTCAAAAGTAACTTCTTCTGAAAATTCATCTAATTCCAGAAGCGCTCTAATATCAGTATTAGCTCCTTTGACGACTACTTGCTCGTCCATACTCATTTTCTGACGAGCAAAAACGATAGCTCTTGCTCCTTCGGAAGTCAAAGAATTAAGACCGCTCAAATCAATAGTTAAAGATTTAGACGAATATACTTTAGTCAATTCTTTTCTAAAATGATGAACAGCGCGGCTGTCGAGGTCACCCGAAATTGTAATTACGGCAGATCTATCGCCTTCGAAACTTGTAACAGCTGAGAAATGAGATAGCCCGGTAGTTGGAACTATTCTAACACATACTTTCACTCTTTCGTTAGTATCCGGCAGAGTAACAGTCAAACCTTCGGAGTCGAAATTACTATATGCTTCGCCATCGATAGTTACGGATTCGATTTTTATACTGCCTTTTGGCAACAAATCTGGAGCCACTCTTAATATTCTACCCTTCAGATCATTTGGATTGGGTTTGAAGTAGAAGTCCATACCTTGTTTTGTAATCAATAAATTAGAATAAACAGACGCTAAATAGCAAAGCTCAAATGAATGATAGCCCGACATTGAGTGCGACCCTTTCTCTCTTTCAGTACCAAGAAGATACGGCACACCGTTTGCTAAAGTATTAAAGTAAATTGCTCCTGAATCGTGATCCAAAAACCAAGCATTATAGAAAGAGGAAGACTCGCGAGCATACTTGAGGGATGTGTCAGTAGAATATGTGCCATTCATTATCAAATATGCAAGTATTCCTTGCTCTTGCTGCCACCATGCTTTGCGGTCGTGCCAAGCAAAACGATGGAATTGCTGTCCATCTTCCAATTGCCTATCGACCACATCATACCAGCCAGTGCGTTGCTTGTCCATGCCGTGTTCGGGCATTAATTCGGCTATTTTATGAGCCAATTCTTTGTAAGAGTCTTTATCTTCAAGATTGTAAAGTCGAGTAAGATTCCATGCAATCTTCAGATTGTGTCCGACAACTGCTCTATTGCCCTGCCAGCCCCAAGATTGATCTTTTGTCCAATCCTCGTGGAATTTTTCTTGAACAAATGCAGAATTTTCATAATCAGGAAAATATTGAGCAATAATATCAGCAGTATAGACAAGCATATCTGCGAATTGCTTTTCGCCGGTAGCCAAGTATAAATTAATTAAATAAGCAGGCGTATGATCGCCGACTGAATTCCAGTTTTTGCGAGCTCTATCGCGTGTAAGAGATTCAGCTCTGGGGTCGAATGTTACCGGATCGATATGTGAGAAATAGCCGCCTTTTTCTTTGTCCAAAAAGTGTCTTTCAAAAAGATTAATAGTCCTGCGGGCATCTTCATAAATCCTCTTATCGCCAGTAAGTCTGTAAGTTTGGACAGGACCCGCTAAAGCGTAGATTTGCTCATATGCAGGAATAGCGTCATAATCATCACCAAATTCAGAAGCTAATATCTTTCTGACTTTATCGCCGTCAACGTCTATACCATGATACCAATAGCATAAATCTTCGGTTGTGTCGGACGCCCTAAAGTGCTTACGAAGATATTCAGTACCCTTTTCAGCGGCTTCCAAATATTCTTCCTTACCAGTTATGTTGTAAGCAGAGGCAAAACCATAAACTAACCTTGATATGGTATCTGTTTCCTGACGAAATTTCCTGCTGACTATGGTACCTTCGAGTGTTAACTCAGTACGATAGTTTTTGTAGTCAATGTTGTCTTTCGAGCCAAATTGGGCATTAATATAGAAATCGCCAAGCTGTTCGATTTGCTTAATCCACCAGTCTTGTTTTTCAAATCTAAATTCAGTTGGGGACTTACCAAGAAAAACGATGTGCTTTGCTTCAAATGCCTTGTTTTCTTCTGGAAAAAAAGTGCCGTAAGTATATAGAAACATACCCGGAACAATCATTTCTTTCATCCCGCCGGTGCAGTCAATAAATGGCTCGCCGAGATTGCGAACTAATTCAGCAAATGTCGTAGGAGTAAGTTTAACATTGTACTCTCTTGCGTCGGTTGTTTGCAGAACAAACAAGCTTTTATCGAAATCGAAACTCTTCACATATCCAGCGATTAGGTCCGAAAAAGTGAAATTAATCTTGTGCTGATTGGTCATAATAACCTCTTATTATTTGATATTTATTAAAATTACTAAACTATATGGTTCAACTTTGTATGTGCTTTCATTGAAAGCCTTCATTTTCGATTTCTCGCTAATATCGTCAGGCGAGTCTAAAGCTGTATCGACAAATCTATACCAGCGGAGTTTCTCTGCATGCGGCAATTCAAAATCAAGAGCTTCGTAGTGCATATTCATCATTACATGAATATCGCCCTGCTTATCATTGAATGATGCAATCGTATATGCCAATACTTTGGCATTTGTATCATCCCAACCGGGAGAATTCAATTTACATCCATGCCATGAAATATCAGGGAGATTTCTCGAGTTTATTTCTCCGCAATAGAAGTCATCTCTGCGAAGTGAATCTTGTTCTGTACGGAATTTGATCATTAGTTGAGTAAACCTAAGCAAATCTGAATTGGACTCTGTCAGGCTCCAATCAAACCATGCAAGCTCATTATCCTGGCAATAAACATTATTATTGCCGCGTTGGGATTTCCCAATTTCATCGCCTGAGAGAATCATTGGCACTCCGGTAGAAATCAGAAGAGTAGCAATGAAATTTTTGACTCGTCTCTTGCGGAATTTGATAATCTCCAAATCGTCAGTGTCGCCTTCCGCGCCTGAATTCCAGCTCCAGTTATCATCAATTCCGTCGCGATTGTTCTCGCCGTTAGCCCAATTATCTTTTGCATTGTATGAGACCAAATCCCAAATAGTCATACCGTCGTGGCAAGAGATGAAATTGATACTATTAGTTGGAGAATGTCGGGTTTTTTGATATAAATCAGCGCTACCAGCAATTCTATTGGCAACTTCGCCGACAATGCCGGCATCGCCTTTAAGGAATTTTCGGATAGTGTCTCTATATCTGCCATTCCATTCACCCCAGCGATATCCAGGGAATCCGCCAATTTGATAAAGACCTGCGGCATCCCATGCTTCTGCAATAAGTTTGGTATCAGCAAATGTATCGGATAATTCTAATTCCCAAATCACAGGAGGGTGCTTCAATGGTTCACCTGTTTCACTTCTCGAAAGTATAGATCCCTCATCAAACCTGAAGCCATCAACGTGCATTTCATCTACCCAAAATCGAAGACAATCAATAATAAATTTTTCTACTGCAGGATGATTGCAGTTCAAAGTATTGCCGCAACCTGAATAATCGAAATAAAACTCTCTTGATTCTTCAGATAGATAGTAATAAATTGCATTGTTGATGCCTTTGAAATTGATTGTAGGTCCTTCGTGATTGCCTTCGTTAGTATGGTTGAAAACCACATCTAAAATAACTTCAATTCCGGCTTTGTGCAAGGCTTTTACCATGTCTCGAAAATCATCGAGATGAGTGCCTTCCTCAGGATTTGTGCAATACATCGAATGCGGTGCAAAGAAGCTGTAAGTGCTATAGCCCCAATAATTCTTTAGAATTTCACCATTTTCTTTAACTGTAAGAATTTCTTTACTGTCGAATTCAAAAACTGGGAGAAGCTCGACTGCCGTTATACCCAATTTCTTCAAGTACGGAATTTTTTCTATTACACCTTGAAAAGTACCAGGATTCTTTGCTTTAGAATTCGGATTTTTAGTGAAACCGCCCACATGCATTTCGTAAATAATTGAGTCTTTAATTGGACGATTAATTTTTATATCATCAATCCAATTATAATTCTTCCAGTCGATAACCACCGAACGCATCGATTTCTCGATATTATCGCCTTCTCCGCAAGCTGCAACGCGATCCCAAAGTGTGTTTGTATTGCCCTTTGAGTATGGGTCTATCAGAAGTTTATTTGGATTGAAGCGATGCCCGCCGCTTAGTTCTCGTGGACCGTCGATTAAATAACCATAGCTCGTTCCGGGCTTCAAGCTTTCCACATAAATATGCCAAAAGTGAAAAGTACGATGAATTCTCGGATCGAAATCAATAATTTGGAAAGGTTTGCTGTCATCGTGTTTTTCAAAAAGTAAAAGCTTAATTGATTCGGCACTTTCAGAAAATATGGAGAAATTAACTCCATTTTCGTCTGGAGTCGCTCCTAAGGGATGAGCTCTGCCGGCTCGCACATTATATTTTTTTTTCATAGTTACCTTTATCAAAATATTTGGAATCATTATTCATCATCTTTGTATCCTTGGCTTACTTCAACGATATTGCCATCGGGGTCTTTCAGCCAAACAGTACGCCAGCCTTTGATGAAGTCGTCGAAGCTGAGAGGGCCGAGAGAAATTTCGCAATTTTCAATATTTTTCATTGTTTCGTCAATATTCTCCACTTGGAATGCGATATGCCTCCAGCCAGAATAAGCATAGCCGTCTTTTTCGGGCGGAGCAATTGGAGATTTCCCTTCAGATTTGAATATTTCCAGATAAACGTTTTGCTCGTTTTTTATAAATATAATTTGATTGTCCGCTCCAAGCGGTACCAATCTTGCGCGCTTAAAATTGAAATTCTTTACGTACCATTCTTCAATTCTAAATGGATTGTCGGAAGCTATTGCTACATGTGCAAATACCATTTATGCCTCTTTAGATTTTAGTAACTGAATAATATTTTGAGCAAGCAGATGGCAATGACCGCCTGTACGAGCACTTACCAAATCACCGTCGATATATTCATCTACGTCTTGATAATCAGCTCCGTAAGCCAAAGCATCTGAGTATAAATTATTGTGACAAGTTAGTTTTCTACCGACAATCACTTCCCGAATTGGTGCCGCCAGCCATAGACTATGGCAAGGCAAACCTTTAATAATATTCTTGTTCTCGAAAACTCTTTTCAGAAAAAGAGACGCCGGTGGAATATTCTTCACGTCTTCTACATACCGAAGCCTATCGGATACCATACCCGAAGGGACAATTACAGCGGAATATGTATTCAGCTCTTCGTCGCTAATATTCTCAAAGCTTTCACTGACAAAAAAGGTGTTTAGTCTGTTTTCGTGTCCGGTAAATGTAATATTGGGCATGCCCCATAGCCTCGACATAAAATGAACTTCCATTCCTTCTTCAAGAAATCTGTGTTGATAGTAGGCAATTTCTGGCTCATAGTAGTCGCTTTCCATAAGTATAATAATTTTCTTTCCTGTTAATTCCATTGGCGTCTCCATTACAGCTTTTCCAGCATTTTTTTAATAGTAATATCTAATTCGTAAGTTAGCAAAAATTCGGTAGCGTTAATAGGCAAATACCGTTTCATATCGTTCAATACTTTATCTTCAACTTCTTTGGTTACGGTAGTTCCTTTAATAGACTGCAAAGACTTTAGGAATGCATTCAAATATCCTTTTTGCCAAGCAATTGAATCTACCGTAATACCGGGCATACCATGACCTACGTAGAATCTTGTGTTTTGGTCGAATTCTTTGATAAACCTATCCTGCATTTTCAACCATTCAAATAAATTAAGATCCCTGAAGAATTGGTGGCAACCGTCGGAAATGGAATCGCCTAAGAAAACGTGCTTTATGCCGTCATCTTCTACTGTCCACATACCGTCGCTGGGCGATTCGCCGGGACCTAAGTCCGAGAATTTAAACTTCAAGCCGTCCACGTCGATACTAAACCCATCGGGGATAATATTATTAGGGAAAACTCTTTCGTCGGGCCAATCATCGCCGAGAGCTCCCTTTGCAGTTGGCGATTTGATTATGTCTTCCTCTCTGGCAAAATCATAAGCACCTTGAGAGCTGTAAATCGTCTTGTCTTTGAAGTGTACTAAGCCGCCCCAGTGGTCAGGATGTCCGTGAGTTAGCAATACTACCGAGCAGTCTTTGCCGATTTCATCCGCACGCTTTCTCATCGCTAAGCCCGACGAGCTTGCTAAAGTGGCATCTACTATCACTACGGAATTTTCTGTTTCAACGATAAATGAATTGACATGATCTTGCGGAAGCACAAAGAAGTGCCCTGCGTGCCTATATATGTTTTTTATTCTGTTCATTTTATTTACCTTCTAATTGATTTAAGAAAGGTTGAAAAGGCTTTGAATCGTGAAAATTAGCCATGTGTTTGATCAAGCCGTCTTCAATTACAAAATAATTCATCACATCAGCTTCTATCGGCTGATCGAGGTGCTTGGAGGCTAAAGCCGAAATATGCGTTACTGCGGCACCTTTGCTGCCTTCAACAAATATGTCTTTGGGAACATTTTGAAACTTTGCATAAGCTTCGGGGAAACCTTGCATCATTGCACTCAAGGTAGCCCTGCCTTCTATTCTGCCGGCTAATTGCTCATCCATTACGCAGTCTTCTGCAAATAGATCGCACCATTCATCCCATTTGCCTGCATTTGCATACGAAAAATAGTGTTCGATTACTTCTTTTGTTGTCATTTTGTAAGACCTCTAAAATATTAGAAAAAAAATATAAACAAGTTATTTGAGAATTCCGGAAAAATGTCTTGAAATTTTCCCGTCTCTTAAATATAATGCATCATAGACTCTAACATGCCCATTGACAGTATCTATTGTAGCTTCGAAAAATAGTGAATCCTCGTTGTTGGTAATAAATTTTTCTGTAGAGACAAAACCTCTGAACACATATTCCAAATAATTAGAGAAAAGATTAGCGATTTCTTCTTTGCCTTTTGCGGTCATAGGTTCATCTGCTGTGAGGAGAAGCATTTGAGCATCATCGTTGTAGTGAGTTTCTACAAGTTTTGCAACGTCTCTATCGGCAAGCATTTCGAGCTGTTCGTTGTAAAAATTTTGAGCATCCATTATGTAAGTCCTTTATTTAGTTATTGTTAATCATTGATATGTCTATTGATAATCATTAAGAATCATGTCGGAACATTTTTCGGCTATCATTGCTATTGCTGTATGAGTATTGCCTGATGTAACGAATGGCATAACAGATGCATCTGCTACTCTTAGCCCCTCTACCCCATAAACGCGTAGCTGAGGATCCACTACCGACATTTCGTCTAAGCCCATCTTGCATGATCCTACTTGATGGTGATAGGAATCGCTATTGTTGCGAACAAAGTCTTCCAAATCCTTTTTTGTCTTCACTGAGCCTGGGGCGGGCATCAGTTCTTGCTTACACCATTCTTTGAGTGGCGAGGAGGCAAAAATATCTCTTGCAATTTCTACTCCAATCATCATACGTTCCACATCGCTCCTCACTCCAAGATAATTTGGGTGCACAAGTGGTTTAGCTAATGGATTGTTGCCCGCAGGTCGCACCCAACCTCTCGAAAGTGGTCTTTCTAACCCGGGAAGAATGCTTACTGAATTTGGATGCCCTTGACCAATGATTATATTGAACGGCACATGAACCAATCCAAGCTGAAGGTCGGGACCAATCCATCCAGCACTTGATTGGAGGAAAAGTGCGGCTTCTGAAAGGTTGAGATTGCCTTGAGGAACTGGTTTGGAGCATTCGTTGATTACTCCGGCAAGAACGTGATTGTGGAAGTTTTCACCAACACCTTTGAGCGGGACTTCTACTTTAATTCCTACTTTTTCTAAAATTTCTGGATTGCCGATGCCGGATTGCTGAAGTATGTGTGGGCTTTCAATTGCACCGCCGGAGAGTATGACTTCTTTTTCGGCTCTTGCAAAATGAAGTTCGCCGTCTTTTAAATATTCAACGCCAATACATTTTCCATTTTCTACTACAAGCTTGGTGCAATGCGAAAATGAGCTCATAGTAAGGTTGGTCCGTTCTAACGCCGGCACAAGGTAGGCGACAGCCATAGAATGGCGTTTGCCGTCTTTGATGTTTATGTGATGCCACCCAACTCCAAGCATTTTATCCGGATGGTTGAAGTCCGGAGTGGATGAATATCCTAAATTTTGGCATGCTTCAATAAATGCGGCAGATACCGGATTTGGATTGTGGTCTTTTGCGTTAATCACCGACAGTGGACCTGAATGTCCTGCTGTTGGATTGGTATCGTCTTCTTGGTTTTCCAATTTTTTAAAATAGGGTAGCACATCGTCAAAAGACCACCCGGGCGATCCATTATATGCCCAATTGTCGAAATCAGACCGGTGCCCTCTGATATGCATCATAATGTATAAGTTGCTCGAACCTCCGGCTAACTTGCCACGAGGCTCGTATGTAGTTCTTCCGTTTAGTCCGGGCTGTGGAATTGAATGGTAGCCCCAATCTATTTCCGACCCGAGAAGTGTGTACCAAAGAGAGGGAATGTCAACATTTGCAGGTGCTGAGCTTGGTGGACCTCCCGCTTCGATTACCAGCACTTTGTTGTCAGGATTCTCTGAAAGCCTATTGGCAAGAACACAACCGGCTGAACCAGCACCAACGACAATAAAGTCGTATGTATGTATATTTTTATTCGACATAAAGTGATCCTAAGTTAAATGTTTGAGATTTATGGAATAAGATTGTCATAAGGAACGACTGTGATTACAACTTTGCTGAACCTTCTAAATATTTAATATCATCTACTACGTATTTGGTTACTTTCAAAGCTTCGTTTACAACTTTTACTTCCCAAGTCTGGAATGCATTTAGTTTGATTCTTTCACTTTTGGCAGCTGGCGGATTCCAAACGCTTGCATGCCATTCTACAACTACTTTTACAACTGCGTGGTTGCCGCTGATTTCCGATGTGCATTCCTTCACAATGTGCTGTTCATCGAAAAAGATGCGGATTACTCTCTGGTACCAGCTTTCAAACCCGCTCCAACCAAAAACTGTAGCTTCAGGGAAAACCATTTCGAGCTCTTCATCAGCAATGTAAGGCAGAATCTCTACCATTGGAGCATGAACATCTAATTTTTTGTACCATTCTTTTGCGAATTCTGTAATTTGATCGCTATTCAACATTTTATTTTCCTCAATAAAATTAAATAAAGTATATTATTCAAACAAAATCCTATTGCCCGCAATGAAGTCCGATTTTTTCCGGTTTCACATCTGATTCTAATACCAAATCAATTAAGAATGGACCTTTCGATTCCATCATTTCTTTGATAGCAGGCTCGATTTGCCAAGATTGCTCCACTCGTGTGGATCTCACACCGAGAGCTGAAGCTATGTCTTTGAAATTTAGTGGAGGATTGGACAAATCAAACGGCAATGGGAATTCGTGTTTTGCAATTTCTCTTTCGTTCCAATAAGCATTTACGTTTAATTGTAGCAAATGGTAAGAGGAGTTGTTGCAGATTACGATTTTAACATCAATATTGTGCCTTACAGCCGACCAAAGGGCTTGTATTGTGTACATGGAGCCGCCATCGCCTGCAATTACAATAACCGATTTGTCAGGATTAGCAATCTTCAAGCCTAAGCCGCCTGGTATTCCGACTCCAAGCGAGCCGCCTCTTGTTTGGAAAAAATGCCCGGCTTTGGACGGGATATTATATCTTGTAAGGGCAGGCGAATTAGTTAGAGCTTCATCAAAAATGATTGTATCGTCATCGATAAATTTTGATAATGCAATAGAAAATTCTTCGAAATGAAGCGGAGAAGCTCCCAATTTCGAAAGGTCTGCATTTATCTGCTCTTTTAGAGATTTTCCCTTCTCTTTGCTAATCATTTCTACTCGAGAAGAAGCTTCACTCGCAAATCCATCATTAATTTGAGATTTCAATTTCTCGATGATTTTTTGAAGAGTAAGCTTTGGATCGGACACGACGCCAATATCAATATGATGATTTTTCCCGATTTCATACGCATTTAGATCTATATGAATATTGCAGGCATTGTCTGCGAAAATATTGCCTAATTCCGGAAAAACTTCGGGTGCAATATAAGTGCCGATAATAAGATTTAAATCACCTTTACTGAAAATCGGAAAACTTGAATATCCAAACATGTGACCTGTCTGCCCTACGTACAATGGGTCTTTCCAACTAATATTCAGATCGCCGCCATCTACATTGTATATTTCAGCACCGATCAAGTGAGCCAAAGCAGATACTTCTTCGTTGGCACCGGAATATGCAACTCCGTCACCTAAATATAACATTGGCTTTCTTGATTTCAGAATATTTGTTGCGATATTTGAAATAGTCAAATCATCGGGAACAACTTTTGTGGATGGCATCGAAGTAGGGAGTATATCTTCCACGCACAGCTCATCTAAAACATCCATTGGAAGGCAAATATAAACTGGTCCCATAGGAGCTGTTCCGGCAATTTTAACCGCTTTTCTGATAGTGCGAAGAGCAGTGCGGCTGTCGTAAATAGTAGTCGCCCACTTGGTAACAGGCTTTGCCATGCCGACTAAATCGCCTGCCATTTGAGAGTCCATACTAAGATATTTCACGCCAGCATCACCGCCAATTACAACCAAAGGCGAATGTCCTCTATAAGCTTGATATAAAGCACCAATAGAATTGCCAAGACCCGGACTGCTGTGGATCTGAACCAGTGTTGGCTTTTGCGTAGATCTAGCATAAGCATCGCCCGCGAGCACTGCTATCGATTCTTGGAGTGTTAGAATATATTTCATTTCGGGGTAGTCAAGCAAGGCATCTAAAAATCCTTGCTCGACAGTGCCGGGATTGCCAAACATAACATTCATACCATCTGCCAAAAACTGCTCAATGATTTTAAATCTTAGTGTGTTACCAGCCATACCTTTTCAACCCGTTTGTTAACATTTGAACAAAAACATCACCGAATTCATAAGCACATTGAAGCGAGCGAGCTGTCAAGATAGGATAATCAAGTATCACCGAAGTTTCTTTGCCGAAATTGCCATGATACTGCCCTTCAGGACCAACTGCATCTGTCAAAACATATTCTAATACGTACGGCGGTGGTCCTATGTTGAAATCCGTATGAAGGAACCCGGTACCGTCGTGATAGTCATATTCAATGCAATGCCCTGTTACGTGCTTGCCTTTAATGATGGACTTTCTTTCGTTAAAGTCGCGGGCAAAAGCTAAAGGAGCAACCCCGTAGCAAATGCCAGCTACCGGTTTGAGATTTTTGTGGAAACCAATAATTAGTTCATGCAAACTCTGATTATTCACCATATCGACGATTGGTCCGCTTCCGCCTACCAAAAATAGAGCATCGTATTCAGATGTAAGTTTTTCGATGGATTGTTTGACTTGTACGTAGTAGGCTTCCAGTTTCCGCAAAAAGTCGGGAGCAGAGAAATATGGTCGCTCGGGGATGTATTGCTTCAAGCTCATAGGTTTAGATGTTCTGTCTTGAGCAATAAAGGCTTTGACATCAGCTTCGTGTTGCGGCGTAGTAACGCAAGTTCCTAATGGAGGATCGACGTAAGTAGAGTCGTAGCTCGGTGGCAATGCTTCAGCCGGCTTACCGTTTGGGGTCATAAAATCCACAGTATATCCTGCGGCTTCCAATTTGTTGAGCGGACCGACCAGCTCAATTCCCCAATATCCGTATTCGGATAGGAT
>JBBRJR010000011.1:0-20274 GCA_038218865.1 Kapaibacterium sp. (SeqCode)
AATGTAACACTTTTTTTTTTAAAATATATTACTAAACAATTATTTATTGTTAATTATGATTTTTTCAAAAATCACATCTATTTATTAATCATGTAACTTATTCATTTTCTATTAAATTAAAGAATATTATATTATATTAATTTCAAGTTTTTTTCTTTTCAGCTGCAACATAAAAAGGATGCCGTAGCAAAAAACTTGCAATATTAACAGAATTAGATACCACGAAGCCGCCATGAGATTATTTTGCATTTGAGTAACTATCATCACCGACTTTAAAAAAGGCGTATGTGGCAAGGCGTTTGAAGCTATTTGCAAAAAATAAGGCAATTGCTCTTGAGGCCAAGCGTAACCGGTTATTAAAAAAAATGGATATGTTGAAAAGCCCAATACTAAGAAAGCAACAATCTTATGCCGGAAAAAAGTTCCCAAGAAAAGCCCGCATGCTGCCGAAGACATGATGCCAAGAAGTGTGATTATAAAATAGTTCAAGAACGTACTATTGAAATGGATTTTATAAAAAGGAGAAATAATCAAATAATATGAAATTGAAAATATCATAAATATTAAAACATAAAAGAATAGCTTTCCAAAAGCAATTTTAAACGTATTTTCTGTAAAAATAAACTGTTTTCTGCCCTTACCCAAAGCATTTTCTTTTGCTTGGGAGGCTGCAACGCCGATTAGAACCAATTGAGAAAGTATTATTATCAAAAGACCGGGGAGCATTAAATCGCCATAAGTCAGATAGGGATTGTACAAATTATTAGTGGTTATATTTATAGGTACTGCGTAGCCTTTGTTTTGCATGACTGGAACGCCTTTTTTCATCAATGCGGCCGCAGTAACCTTGCCTCCGAATGTAGAAACAAATTGCGAAATAGGAGTATCGACGTCTCCCATAACGATTATCCTGCCCGGCGAAATAAATAGTTTCAGTTCAACTTTTTTCCCGAACTTAACGTCGCGTGAGAAATTTTGCGGTATAAACAAAATAGCTTTGATTTTATCTTCCAAAAATTGTGCTTTCGCGAGGGAATCGTCGTGCGAAGTGAAAGACACAGCTATATTTTGATGTGCATCTATGTCGCGAATCAACGAGCGGGACAGCGATGAATTATCAAAATCTTCAACTGCTATCGGCAGGTTCTCCTCTGTTTTATCCATATAAACTGCTCCGTAAATGACTGGATACAATAGCGGAGCAATTATAAAAATCATTATCAAATTTTTATCAGCGAAAATTTTTCGCCATTCGCGATATATTATCTTATTTATCTCTTTCATTTTTGCTTTCTATGGCTTAAAGTTTTTAAACTGTTTGAATGTCATCTTTTTTCCTTTTAATTTTGATTACGATGATAACCAAAACTATTCCCCAAACTATTATTCCACTTATTAACAAAGGAATTACGCCGGACTTCGGTGTTTCATTATATAAAAACATAGGGAAAAATGCGTCCAAAAAATGCGTAATAGGCATTAAACCTGCAAATTTTTGAGCAGCCCAAGGCATTGCCCAGCGCGGGAAAGTATAGCCTGCGAACACAAAAGCAGGCGCGTTTATTCCTAAAAGCAATTGCGCCCCAGTAGTTATATTCTTAAATGCAACTGACACCAAAGCCCCCATTCCGATTGATACAATCATTAGTAATAAAGTAAGCAGAAAAAGCGAAAAGTATTGAGAATTGACTGGCAAATTAATCCATGGGAATATGATAGCAAATAGAACAAATACCGTTATAAAATTCATTACTAAGAGCGAGATGAGTCTGCCAACAACAAATGAGCACCATCTTTTGGGTGGCAAATCGGATCTGCCGTCTTCTTGTTCTATATTTTCTCTAAAAAGCCAGAGAGCCGAAAAACTGCCCGACATCTGCAAAAGCGAGAATAACAAACCTGGAAGCATATATAGAGTATAGTTCAAATAGGGATTGCCTTCCGATTGCACGGACAAACTAACTGGCGCTGCCGTAATGCTCGACTGCCTGCGGGAAAATCCTGCTGCTACCAAGCGCCGAGCTTGAATTTGAGTGGAATTTGCCAGCAGTATTTTTGCCGCTTCCTTATATATGACTTTCGAATATATCATAGAAAAACTATTCAGCGTTATATTTACCGCAGCACCTTTTCCTTGATTTATTTTTTTGGTGAAATTCTTTTCAAAAGTAACAGTTGCAAATGAATGATTGCTTTGCAATAATTCGTCAGCTTTTTGCTTGTCTTGGGTAACTAAAATAACTTTGAGTGCTTCGGCAGACTCCATCTGCCGCGTGATTTGCCTTGTCAAAGAGGAATTATCATAATCGACAATTGTCAAAGCGATATTGTCCACATTGCCGTTTTGGTACGCCAAAGCTATGACAATCCATGCAGCAAAGGGCATAACTATACCCAAAACAAAAGGCAAAGGATTTTGCTTGAGCTTTAATACTTCATTATATACATAATGATTGATGTTATTTATAAATGGCATTTTTTTAGGTTTTATTGTTGAGGTTTTATTTCAATTTAAGGCGTACAGTCATTCCCGGACGCAAGGAATTTATATTTTTATTTAGCGGAATTAATTTCACTGTAAAAGTACGAACGTCGAAATTAGCTTTGTCGCTGGTCGAACGCCAATTGGCAAAATCGCTGAGTGCCGAAAAATTCTTCACTTTAAATTTCTCCTCAATCCCAAGTCCATCAATCCTTCCTTCCAATACATCACCAATTTTTATTACTTCCAATTCCTTAGCCGGCAAGTTTATCTCGAGCCAAACATCGGCGGGGTCTATAATAGTCAAAGCGGGATAGCCCACTGCGAGCAACTCGCCCTTGTCTGCATATCGCTTGGCTACTATTCCAGCAATGGGGCATTTGATTATTGATTCATCGAGATACGTATTAACTTCCTGCCTTGACTCTTCGGCGCGCATTAGCTGCCCGCGAGCCATATCTTTTTGCTCGGAGCGAGAGCCTATAACTGCCATATTGAGCTGCGATTGAGCGGCTTGCTTTTGAGCGCGGGCAGCAGAGAGCTTTTGAAAAGCGACATCTAAATCTTGTGCAGAAAGCAATTTATCATCTGAAAGCGATTTCAGCCGCGCGTATGTCTTCTCGGCTAAATCGTACTGGCTTTCGGCGGCATCGAAACTACGGCGTGCCATTTCGACTTCTTCTTTGCGAGCGCCGTTTAGTGCCATGTTCAATTGTGCTTTAGCTGAAAAAACAGCGCCTTCGGCTTGCATATATTTGGCTTCAAGCTCTCTATCAGTTAATTTCAGGAGCGAATCGCCGGCTTGGACATAATCGCCTTCATCAACATTTATCCATTCGACACGCCCCGGGATTTTTGATGCCACGTCGTACTCCCTCATTTCGATTTGCCCGACACGATAGATGTTTTCTTTACCGCCACCAAAAGGCATCAGAAGTACTATCAAAAAACCAACGATAATTAATACTAATGTAAGTGTCGAAAGTAATACAAAATTTTTCTTTTTCATTTTTATTCCTAATGAAATTAATTATTCCAAAATATGATGAATTCTTCGCTGCGTCCCGCTAATTGATAAACCATAGAAAGATTTGCGAAATAATCTTTGAGCGATTGCATTTTTTTTAAGCTCACGGCTTCAAGCGAAAGTTCGGCATCTATTGATTCGATTGATGTGCCCAGACCGCTTTCGTAACGTTTATTATTCAAGCGGAAATTTTCCTTAGCTTGCTCCAAAGCAGCTGTTAAGCTATTGTATTGGTATTCGGCTAATTTTGCTTCCATATAGTACTTGCGGATAGCAAGCTCTATCTTATTTCGAGCATCGTCCAAAAAATCATCCATAGATTCTGCTTCTAATTTTGCTGCTTGGTAATCGTTAGTTCGCCTCATTCCGTTAAAAAGTGTCCAATTAGCACCGACTCCTACCGCCCACTTCGGGTCGATAGCCGAGCGATAGTGATCGAAAACGTCATACATGCCAAAGCCGTAAATAGTTGGGAAATAGCTCGCGAATTCTGCGTCAGCTTTTTCGTTCAACGCCAAAAAGCCTGATCTGATTTGCCGTAGCTGTGGATTAGTTTCTTCGGCGAAAGCAATAAACTCTTCGAGCGACGTTTGGCAGTCCTTATACTCGAGTTTATCGCTGAAAGCGTTTATGCCTGCGGTATCCAGAGCTAAATTAAATGCCATTTTCGATATATTCAGCAGTTCTTTCGCCTCGTATAAATTTCTGTTTGCTTCGGACAATGCAACGTCTGCCCGCAATTTATCATGCGGCGCGATTAATCCTTCGCGGAGCATCGCCTCTGCCCGCTTTGCGTGGTTATCGATGGCATTCAAGGCGTCGGCTCTGACCTTCACGTTTTCTTCAGAAAGTAAAACAGCGAGATAATAGGAAACAACGTTAGTTACTATTCCGGCTTTCCGGTCATTATAACTTTCCTGCTCGGCATCCATTTGATATTGAGCGGCATTGACTCCAGCGTTAATTTTGCCACCGGTAAAAATCGGCTGATTAAGTGTAAATTGAGCTTTGGGGAAAGTTTTCTCTTTAAGTGTTTCTCTAAAGTGCGGGAGAGCTTTGTCCAAGCCAGATGTTGCGGCTTGCTTGGCTTGGAGCTGCGCCTCTGGCGGCAAAGCGGCACCTGTTTTTAAAGTAGATTCGACATTCGCAAAATAAACGGAATTGCCCGACTGCAATTCAATCATAGCCGTGCGGATAGGATCCAAATCCAGTATTATCGGATTGTCTATTACATTATATGTAATATCAAAATTTATCGTTGGCAAATACCGCCCGCGAGCCGAAGAGACAGATTCACTTTTGGACGCTACTTTTTTTTCTGCCGACTTTAAGCCGCGATTCGAAGTTATCGCCCTATCGACGGCAGTGCTGAGGGATATTTGAGCAAAGGACGGGCTTCCGATTGCCAAAAAGCATAGAATCAAAATTAACTTTTTCATAATTATATTTATTGAATGTTGAACCATTGTTCGGTTATTTAAAAAAAAATTAGCTTAAACCAAAAAGTACAATATTAGACAAGGAACTCGCAATATCTGCTTTTTTAATTTTGTGGAAATCGTCAGAGATAGATGCTAAATAAGCCCAAATGCCTCCGATAATATAAATCGTTGTATTTTTTGAATTTATTTTCTTATTAAACAATTTCACTATTTTTCCTTGCTCGATAATATCAATCATCAGCGATTGAATATTATCGACTATTGCATTTACTCGATTTCCAGCAGTGCTGCTCCAAAAACTAAATTCGTGCAGTATCATTTTTGAAATGTCAATATTAGCAATTGCCAGCGAGACAATTTCATTAATCAATTCAATGATTTTTTCCTTTGGAGAAATATCCGTCGTTTGCAAATTTATGAGTTTCTCTTCTATTCTTGCCCAAGCTCTTGCGAATATCTCTTCCAATATTGCTTCTTTACTCTCAAAATACAAATAAACAGTACCAGCGCCAATGCCCGCTATCTCTGCGATTTTTGTTATCTTGGCTTTGTGGTAGCCTTCGCTGGAAAATACCTTAGAGGCAGCGTTTAAAATAGCTGTCGATTTATCATCAGACTTTACGTTTTTTTTATCATCAATTTTCATACTTTTTCCAAATGAATAGTGGTTCAGTGTTCATTGACGCAAAAAAAAATATATTATTATATAAATTTCAAAAAAATATTACAGGGAGTTTTTTTCTTCGAGTTCGAGCCAGCGATTTGTTTTCTCATCGATAAGCTGCGATAATTCTTCCAGCTCGTGATACAGATTTTCCATCTGTTTATAATTAGAATTGTCTGCGGATTCGATATCATTCATCAGTTTAGCTTTTTTTTCTTCAAGCCCCGAAATAACGCTTTCAATAGCTTCGAGCTCTTTATTTTCAGCGAAAGACATCTTTTTTTTGTTGTCTGTTAAAGGCTTTTTCCTGATAGGTTTAGTTTTTTCGATTGTCGGTTTGTCTTTGGCTCGCGATTCTTTAACTTCCAAATAATATGAATAATTTCCCGGATATTCTTTTATTTTGCCCTCGCCCTCGAAAGCTTGGATAAACTGAACCGTTCTATCCAAAAAAGCTCTATCGTGAGAAACTACGAGCAACACGCCGTAGAAATTATCGAGATATTCTTCGAGTACATTCAGCGTTTGGATATCCAAATCATTAGTTGGCTCGTCAAGTATTATAACGTTTGGATTTATCATAAGTACTTTCAGTAGTGCTAAGCGTCTTTTTTCGCCGCCCGAGAGGGTCTCGACGAGTGAGTTATGCTGCTCCGGCGGGAAAAGAAATTTCGTCAGTAAGTCTTTTGCTGTTAAGTAGCGGTCACGCCCCAATCCGCAATCTATATATTCTGCAACTTCCCGAAGCGAAGCGACCAATGTTTTCCCGTCGTCCAAGCCGGATAACTCTTGCGTATAGTAGCCGATTTTCACTGTTTCGCCAATTTTTAGCTCGCCTTTGTCCTTCCGCATATTGCCGGACAAAACGTTGAGAAGCGTAGATTTACCGCAGCCATTGGGCCCGATGAAACCGATTTTGTCGCCGGGCTTAGCGTTATACGTAAATTCTTTAAAAAGTAATTTATTGTCCAGCGACTTGGTAATATAATTTGCATCGATTATTCGATTGCCCAAAAATACTTTACCAAGCTCGATTTTTATATTTTTTTCGTCAATTATATCAGTATCACCTGACATCTTTTGTATCCAATCGATGCGGCTTTTTTGTTTGGTGCGGCGAGCTTTAGCTCCTCTGGCAAGCCATTCGAGTTCGCGCATAAGCTTATTACGTGTATGCTCGGAAGTAGAATTTACAGTATTGATATAGGCAGCTTTTTTTTCGAGATAATCCTCGTAATTTCCCTCATAATTAAATACTTTTTGCCTGTCAATTTCAATTATTCTCGTCGAAACGGCATCCAAAAAATATCTATCGTGAGTTATAAATACGAGCGATTTGCCTGAGTTTTGCAATTTATCCTGCAAAAACTGCACTGAGTCGGCATCCAAATGATTCGTAGGCTCGTCCATAATCAGCAAATCAGGATCGGACAAAAGTGCTTTAGCCAAAGCGACGCGTTTTCTCTGTCCGCCAGAAAGGTCATTGCAAGGCTTAGTGTAGTCTTCTATACCTAATGAAGACAAAATAGCGACGGCTTCATTTTCAAAATTCCATGCGCCCAAGTTATCAATTTTTTGCGTAATGTGTTGTAGTTCCAAAGTTTTTTTTGGGTCATTCGCTGTATGGCTGTCATGGCAAAGTGCATCGTGGCGAGAAAGAAGTTCCTGCAAATTCCCTTTTGCCGACATAACTTCATCGATTATTCTTTCCTCAGATTGAAAAAGCGGATTTTGTTCTAAAAATTCAAACTGAACGCTGTTATTAAAGACAACTTCGCCGCTGTCGGGGCTTTCGAGTCCGGCAATAATCTTGATAAGAGTTGATTTACCGATACCGTTTCGTCCGATAAGCCCAAGCCTATCGCCTTGCTCCAAGCCAAAGGATATGCCGTCGAAAAGTATTTCTCTGTCGAATTTTTTTGATAAATTGTATGCTGAAAATATTGTCATTACAAAGAATATTAAAAATGATTCCGAAAAGGAACCATGAAAAAACTAATCCCAAGGCAGCTTGATTTTCAATGAAACTGCTTTGGGTGTATGATTAAGGATAAGCGGCTTTAGCGTGTTTTGCAGGTATAATTCTACGCCGCTTCGCTTTATGGCTGAAATTTCAACCCATGTAACAAATACGCCAATATTAGCAAAAGCTTGGATAGCTAAGTCGGTTTTTGCGGACATTAGTTGCGAGCGAATAGATCCTGATCCTACTTTAAGAATCTTTCTTTCTTTTGCTCCAGACCAAATAATATACACTCCATCAGCCTTTCTCAAGACTTCATGATCCATATCGAGCTTAAAGAGTTCGCACCAGATATCGCCTTTGCATTTGTACCAGCTTGCCATTTGTTTTCCTTTTTTATTAAATGTATAATTTAATTGCTAATAACTGCTATTTTTTGAACAGAGCCGGAGTTTGACGATGTTGAATTTGTTACAACCAAATAAATTCCGGAGGAAACTAATTTTTTATTATCATCTCTGCCATCCCAAACTGCCTGCTTGCCTTCGACTTTGATAGAACGAACGAGTTCGCCGTTTATCGTAACGATACTTATTTCGGTATCCGCCGTTAGTCCGTCGATTATCATTTCACCTGCTTTTCGCAAATCGTAGGGTTGCGGATAACAATGAACATTATAACTTTCCAATGGCAAGATAGCCATACTTTGGACAGTGTAAAGTCCTTGCTCGGTGCCGAAATATATAATTCCTGTTTCAAAATTGCCGGCTAACGATAAAATATTATCTTCTTTCAGCGGTGAATTTTGTGAATTAATTTGCTTGACTAGTTCAAAGTTTTTCGATATAACCCATACGCCAGTAGCAGTAGCAACCCACACGTAACCAAGAGGATCAATCATTATATCGTTTACTTTCAATCCGTTCATAAAGTTCAATTGAAAGACTGAAATCGCGCTTTTCGTAAGAGCTGATTGTGGATTGCGAATAAAGCTAACGCCTTGCCTAAATCCAAGCCAAATGTTTCCGGAAGCATCTTTACGCATTACTGTCGGAGAATTGTCTGGCAAATTGCTATGTGTGGAAGTTGAAATCATACCACAAACGTCGTCTGATTTGTCCTCAGGAGTGCCGTTTTCATTAAAGTAATATATACCTAAACCCTCACCTGGAAATGATCCAATCCATTTAGTGCCGAAATCATCGACGAGAAGCCTTAGGACGCGCCTTTCGTTGGGATAATAGCAATTCGAGTAAGCCGTTTGTTTTCCTTGGTTATCCATAGAAATCAAGAATGGACCCGAAGAAATATTGCCCCAATTTGAAAACCACATACTTGCTTTTGAGTCGCGGTCAACGCCGCCAATAACCAAAAAGCCGTCTGAGTTTTGCCCCTCAAAAAGAGAATTATTTTGGTCAAAAAATGAAAAAGCAAGCGAATCTTGAACTATGTCAATTTTTGCCAGCCCACCGCCATAATTTGTTGCATAAATAGTATTATCGAAAAGCGCTATTTCAAAAAAAGCATCTTTTTTAAGAAGTGGATTAGATTGCGCGTTGTAATTTTCCCACACATTTTGACTGAAATGAGTTATGCCGCCCTCAAAAGTCCGCAATTCCAGATGTGCAGAAACAGACCACAAATCGCCGGAATTATCAAGCACAATCCGGCTGAATAAATTTGTCTTCGGCGAATTGGGAGTAAAATTTTTGAGAACGGTATTGTATTTGACGAAGTTCAAACCGCTTGGAGTTAAAACAATGGATTTGCCGTTTTTATCAAACAAAAGACCATTGCTCAAACCGTTATAAAAAGTATCGTTGCTTGTTGTGATAATATCCACGAGCCGCAAGAGATAAATTTCGTCGCCAAAGCTTTGGACATGAAAAATTTTGGCGTCAGAGGAAAAATTCAATTCAAACGTATCGAGGTGAAATTTATAAACATTTTTATCGGTTACTGCAAAAAGGGAATCTTTGCGCGAAGCGAAGGAAATAACCGGCTCTATGCCTGCTTTGCCTGAGAACTCAGCCGTAGTCCAATTCCTTGGCACTTCAAGTAACATATCTAACGGACACCAAGCTGCGCCGACTTCGCTTGCAGCCCATATTTTATTGTCAAAAAAACGTATGTCATAAATGGATTCGTTCTTTGTCCAGTTGGAAATTTTAGAAATTGTAGTAGTGAAAATCATTTTATTTATATCGAAGACTGCCATGCCAAAACCGCCTGCGATATAAATATTACCGGCTTGAGAAATTATTTTGTTAATCCTGGGTTTTGAAAATTGAGCATCTCGTATGCTTGTAATATGTTCTATATTGTAATCTTTATCAATAATTTCCAAGATGCCGTCGCTGAATCCAACAATTGTATATTTTGAAATTTCATCAAAATACAAAGCAGTAACCTCGTTGGAAGTCAATCCGTTTAAAAGATTAAATATCTTGGCAGTGTCATTTTGGGCATCATAAACGAAAATACCGCCTTCGGTGCCTGCCCAAATCCTACCTGCGTCGTCTTCGACGGCAGCAGTAACATTATGCAGCGAGGAATATAAATTCCAATTTGATAAACGGAATTGCTCTTGCGAAAAAGAAATATTGACGCAACAGATAAACAGCAGAGGAAAAACAAAATATTTCAGCATTTGATTACTTCCTAAAAATAAATAATTATGAAGTAAATATCTATTCAAATACTTCACTCGAAAGCAATGAAACCATCTCGATAGCATTCATAGCGGCTTCGAAGCCTTTGTTGCCTGACTTTGCACCAGCCCTTTCGATTGCCTGCTCGATTGAATCGGTCGTCAGCACGCCAAAGATGCAAGGCACGCCGCTTTCCAATCCCGCTAAGGCAATGCCTTTGGTAACTTCAGAAGATATATAGTCAAAGTGCGGAGTAGAGCCACGTATGACTGCTCCCAAAGCGATGACTGCATCGTATTTTTTGGTCATTGCGAATTTTTTGACTACCAGAGGCACTTCGAACGCTCCCGGACAGTAAGCGATAGTTATGTCATCGTCATTGACCGAATGACGTTTCAGTGCATCTAATGCTCCATCGACAAGTTTTGCTACTACAAATTCATTCCATCTCGATACAACTATCGCGATTTTTTTTCCTGAGCCGGCGAAAACGCCTTCAATTATTCTTGGCATTATATTTTCCTATTTTTTTATTTAGTTATAATTTACAAATATAAAAAATTTTGACTGAATTTGAAAGAAATATTGTTTCGGTTTTGTTAATTGAATAATGAATTTCTATTGTGGAAAAATAGTTTACAAGATTATTCAAAAATATTATTATATTTGTTCGTCAATAAAGAAGCATAAAATAGAGGAAAATAAATTGAGCAGTAAACTGAAAAAATTGAGAAACCCCTTCCCGGCAGTTTTTGCTATGGTAATTATCATAGCATTTTCATGCACCAAAATCTCCTATTCCTCTTTTTATGCAAATATTCCTGCGGAAAAAGCTATTACATTTAAGCCAGTTATCGAAAGAATGCTCGCCAAAGGTATGGATAGCGCCTTTGTATTTGAATTAGTGGCCAATCCTTTGACTGAGTTTAATAAAAGATATATTAAGATAAACGTAACCGGATATTTGTCTCCGCCAGATTACACCAAATTCTATAATGAAGAATCTATTGGAAAAACTAAGAAGTTTATTGAAGAAAATTTAGAGATTTTAGAGCGTGCGGAAAAAAAATATAAAGTCGAGAAGGAAGTAATAGCATCGATTTTATGGATTGAAACGCGTCACGGCTCTTATTTGGGCAACAACCACATACCGAGTGTATTTTTGTCCGCTGCTTTAAGTAACGAAAAAGATTTTATAGATTTGAACATTGCAGAATTGGACGCCAAATTTGATGGCACACCTGAAGAGCATGAAAAATTAGTTGAAAAAGTAAAATCTCGCTCAAAAAGAAAAGCCGACTGGGCTTTGGGCGAATTAGTTTCTCTGGAAAAAATAAACTCCAAGATGCCTTATCCAGTCGATTCGCTCTATGGCTCTTGGGCAGGCGCTTTCGGCATGTCGCAATTTCTTCCTTCGTCATACAAAAGCTTAGCTGTCGATGGCAATGGCGATGGCAAAATTGATTTATTTAATGTTGATGATGCCGTTTATTCAGTAGCTAATTACCTTTCTGCTAACGGCTGGAAGCAAACCGAGAAGTCCCAACGAAAAGCCGTTTATCGCTATAACAACAGTACAGCATACGTTGATGCTGTACTGAAATTATGCGAAATGTCTAAATAATCTTTTTAGTAAAGCTTCTTGTCTTATCTTTGAAACAGTTACAAAGCTATAATCCCTTCAAATTCTCGCGCGTTTTTTGTAGTGTTTCTTTGAGGCTATTTATTTTTTCGCGCTCATATTGAACAATGTCCGCTGGTGCATTTTGCACGAACTTTTCGTTTTTTAGCTTGGCTTCACTGCCATTTATATTCCGCTCGAGCCTCTCTATTTCCTTTTCCAATCGCAGGCGCTCTTTATCCAAATCAATTGCAGTAGCTATAGAAATATGAATTTCAATTTCTCTGACGACCGACGAAACAGCGCCCTCTGGCTTTTGAGAATCCGTGTCAATGGTCAATTCCGATATTTTTGCCAAGCTCGCAATAACGTTTTTAAGCGCTTCGAACATCTCGAGGCTCGCTTTGTTCTTGACTTTCAAAACGACAGGCAACTTTTGCGAAGGTGGAATATTCATCGAAGCCCGCTGGCGGCGAATTTCTTCAACTATCAGCTGCGCCAAATCAAAATTCGCTTCTATTTCAGAATTAATTAATCCTTCATCTGTTTGCGGGAATTGCTCCAAACTAATGCTACGGCGAGTGCCAGTTTCATCTAACAAATGATAAATTTCTTCTGTGATAAACGGCATCAAAGGATGAAGAAGTTTAAGCATTTCTTCATAAAGATTTATAGCAAAACGAATTAATTTTTGTTTGTATTCGACTGATTCAGAATGATTAAGCTGCACTTTTAGTATTTCGACATACCAATCGCAGTAATCACGCCAGATGAAATCATAGAGTAGTTTAGAGTATTCGGTAACGCGGAAGCTCGCCAAAGAGTCTATAGTTTTTTTGACAGTAGAATGAAATCGCGACAAAATCCATTTGTCAGATAAACTCAGTTCATCAGCGGACAATGCTTCACCGCGAATCTCGCCCTCTTCGGCTTCAAGTTTCATTAATATAAAGCGACCGGCATTCCATATTTTATTGGAAAAATTTCTGCCCAATTCAATTGACGGAATATCCTGCTTTTCGACGTCCACGTCTATCCTTACGTCTTGTCCCAGCGGAGCCAAAAACAGCATAGTAAACCTTACGGCGTCGGTTCCGTATTTATCTATAATATTCAGCGGATCGGGGGAATTGCCCAAGGATTTAGATAATTTCCTGCCTTTGCCGTCGCGTATTGTAGAAGTAAAATATACATCTTTAAATGGTATTTCATTTTTAAAATGCTTAGAGGCAATAATCATCCGAGCTACCCAAAAGAAAATAATATCGGGCGCAGTAACGAGCAGATCCGACGGCAGGAATTTATTCATAATTTCAGTAGTTTCTATTTCGCCATCGTGCTTCCAATGCGTTGTCGTTAGTGGCCAGAGCCAAGACGAGAACCACGTATCCAATACGTCTTCGTCCTGACGCAAAGGCGTGTCTGCTGACAAATTTAGTTTTTCGCGGGCTTCATTTTCGTTGCGAGCAGCGGTAAATTGTCCGTCGGGTGCGTAATAAACTGGAATGCGGTGTCCCCACCACAATTGCCGAGAGATGCACCAGTCGCGGATATTCGTCATCCAATGCTCGTAAGTTTTAACCCAGTGGTTAGGGTGGAATTTTATTTCGCCGGAGAGAACAGGCTCGATTGCTTCCGAAGCAAGCGGCGCCATTTTCACAAACCACTGATCGCTGAGGTAAGGCTCAATTGCCTCGCCCCCACGCTGCGAAAAGCCGACGTTGTGAGTATAATTCTCAATTTTTTCTACTAATTCGGCTTCTTCTAATTTTTTCAAAATAGCTTTGCGAGCTATAAATCTATCTAAATTTGCAAATTCACCAGTGAATTCATTCAGCGTGCCGTCGGGATTTATCGTATTAATGATTTCCAGATTATGGCGCTCGCCGACGAGAAAGTCATTCGGATCGTGAGCGGGCGTAATTTTGACGCAACCTGTGCCGAATTTTGGGTCGGCGTAGTCATCACCTACAATTTTTATATATCTATCGGTAAGTGGTACGCGAACTTCCAAGCCAATCAAATGTACAAATCTCTCATCTTGGGGATTGACAGCTACTGCTGTATCGCCGAATATAGTTTCAGGGCGAACAGTTGCCACTGACAAATAATTTTCGTTATCTGGAAAATAATAGCGCAAAGTATAGAGGTGTTCGCTGACTTCGCGGAACTCCACTTCCTCATCGCTGAGGGCTGTTTGGGCGAGCGGCGACCAGTTAATTATTCTTTTGCCCTTGTAAATCAAGCCTTCATCGAACAATCTGATGAATACTTCACGGACTGCATTGCTGGCCGATTCGTCCATAGTGAAAAGCGTTCTGTCCCAATCGCAAGAAGCGCCTAATTTTCGTATTTGCTTTAGGATAATCCCGCCGTATTTTTCTTTCCATTGCCAAACCTTATCGGTGAAATCTTCGCGACCTAAATCATAACGCGTCAAGCCTTCTTTGCGTAATTCTTGTTCGACTTTCGATTGTGTGGCTATACCGGCATGGTCAGTACCCGGAAACCAGCAGACCTCGTAGCCGTTCATTCGTTTCATTCGGATATATAAATCTTGCAGTGTGATATTCAAAACGTGTCCGAAGTGCAGTATGCCTGTTACGTTTGGCGGCGGCATAAGTATGCTGTACGGCTTTTTGTCCGATTTTTCATCGGCTTTGAAGATACCGCTTTCTATCCAGTTTTGATACCATTTTTCTTCTATTTCATGCGATTCAAAGGCTTTTGGGAATTCTTTTTTCATAAAAATACTTTAATTAGTTGCAACAAATACGAACTACAAATTTACTAAAAATATGACAAATGGCGTGTGTATTTGATAAAAAAAATTAAGCTAATTTCCTTTTTTCCCAATATCCGCCAATTTCTGAGATAAGTACAGCGGAGAGCAGTATAGCCCCGCCAATGGTTTCGCTCGGCGAAAGCCATTCGCCAAAAACAATAATTGCCACAGTGCTGGCTACGATAGGCTCTAAAGAAAAGATAAGCGCAGCTTTAACGGGAGTGGTGTATCTTTGAATGCTCGTGTGAATAAATGTAACAAAAAAAGATGCCATTATGCTATTATATAGAAGCGAAATTAGCAATTTTGTGTTCCACACGAAGAAAAAGTCCGAATAATCCAATATAAAAAAGAATAAAACTGCAATCGGCGTAGCGGCTAAAAATTGCAATACGACAAGCTGAGCGGATTCATCTTTGTTTTCGCTGCCACGGGTAAATACGTCCATATAAGTTATATAAAGCGCCCAGAATATAGTGGACATAAGCGTTAGAGCATCGCCGATGTTTATATTGTTAAAATCTGGATTTGTAAATTTCCACAGTCCTATCGTGGCTACTAAAACTCCGATAAGTGAATATTTACCAATTGGCTTACGCAAAATCAGGAAGTAAACAATCGGAGTAATCGGCACAGTAATTCCAGTTATAAAAGCAGATTTGGCGACTATTGTAAATTTCAATCCATACGTTTGAAGTAAAAAGCCGACGCCGAAAAATACGCCTAAGATAAGCCCATTGCGTACCGTCCGCCGGCTCATACCTTTTAATTTTTTATGAAAGAAAATCAAAGATAATAAAAGTGCAAACGAAAATCGAAGAATTATATAGAAAGACGGCGGGCAAAATTCCAGCCCGATTTTTGTGAAAACGAACGTCCCGCCCCAAATAAAAGTAACTAAAAACAGAAACATTTCGGCTTTAATAGCTTTCAATCGGCAAGCCTCCCGCCAACAGTTTTATTGCTATCCGCTGCTTGCTTTTTCTTTGCTTCAGCAGCTCTTAATTTCCGGCGATGATCGTTGAAATTGAAAGTCGGAGTAAGTTGTACACCTTCGCGTATAATCCCACGAGAGCGAAGTATGCTCTCGGCGCTGTCATAGAGGGCGCGATTACGCAAAGAACTGCGAGAACCTCTGGGGATCTGAATAATTGGTATCAATGCCTCTTCCACTTGAAGCGGTTCTTTGGGTAATTCAACTATGCCGTCGTGATTGGATTGCAATTCATGCCAAGGACCGGATTTAGGTCTTGAGTAATCAAAATACCCTAAAACAATCACAGGAGTACCTGAAAACGGGATAAAACGCCCCGATGTATCTTGCTTTGCTTTTTGCCCCCAATTGTAGAGCCATTCGGAGTCGTCCATAAATTGCCTCAAGCAAGAGTGCGAAACGGGGCGCCCGGGCATTGAAAATTTATGGAACGCGCTGCCAGCTTCGCTATGGAAATTGAAAGTAAAGGGCAATACCCAAGTACTGTCGAGTGAGGAGCGCCGCAAACGGGATTTCCACACCAATGAGTAACGTCCCGGAAAGCTCGGAGTGCGCTCTTTGCCGGAATTTACTGCCGCGAAACGAACTGCCTTGCCATTTTCGTAGCAGGCGTAGGCTTGCTTAGGTATATCGACAATAATCAATTTGCTTATGTCTTTTGCTTCGGGATAATACGACGGAAATATAGAATAATCGAGGATATTATCAGTAAAAACGTTTGGCACGACAATACTTTCGCCCGCGCGAACAAATCGGAGTTCTTTGCGGTTAAGCGTCATCAATATTTTGCGAGCAAATAATTTGCTGAGGCTGTCAGTCCGCGTACTTAGTATGCTGTCAATGTCCCGCGAACTCTGAATATAAACTAATTTATATTCGATTTTCTCGGGCAATTCAATTTTCACTTCCTCTACTTCGGCACTGTCGGTTGCAGTTTCGACCTTGCGCGGATTATTTTCATTATCCATGCAAGAAAAAAATGCAATTGACAGGATTAACAATCCTATTGTGTAGATATATTTCATAATTGGTAAATTTGTAAATGCATAAAATAAAGAATATCAATTTAGGGAAAATTACTATCATAATATAATGAATTTTTCTAAAATTTATATTTTTTGCATCAAATGCTGTTTTTCGGCTTGAAATTTAAAAATGATTTCATAGCTACTCTTAATCTTTGGGTAGAGCGATTGAGCGCATACGTCCTGATATCCAATTAGCTCGCCTATTAATATATGGTGTGGGCTTGGCGGGCGACCACCTGCGGGGATTTGGCAAAACAGCCGCCAAAAGCGCTGCCTGCCTTTTAGTTAATTTTGCAGCCGGCTTATTGAAAAATGCCTGTGAGGCGGCTTCGACGCCGTAGATGCCTTCGCCGAATTCGATAACGTTCGCATAGACTTCCAGTATCCTTTTTTTGCCCCATACTGCTTCTATAAGCACTGTGAAATAGGCTTCAAGTCCTTTGCGAACGTAGTTTCTGCCGTGCCAAAGGAAAGTGTTTTTAGCGGTTTGCATTGAAATAGTGCTTGCCCCGCGCTTTTTTTTGCCTTTGTGAATTTCATTATATCGCTTTGCCGCTTCAATTGCTTTTCTATCGAAGCCGTCGTGCCGCAAAAACTTACCATCTTCAGCCGAAATGACGGCACGGAAAAAATTGGGAGAAATTTCTTCGTAAGAAACCCAATCCTTGTCGATGCCTACAGATTTCCCATCGAGCATTCCTTCGATTGGGCGCAACACCATAAGTGGCGTAAGTGGCGGATTGATGAATTTAGTTATGGCAACAGTTACTACGCTCAAAACAATGAAACCAGAAAATGCCATAAAAATGTATTTCAATACCTTTTTAAAAACTTTCAATTTCCTTTCCCAAATAAAAAAGTATAACGACGTAATTTTTTGGGTTTCATTTAAAAATGATTTCATAATGCACTATTTTACTTAAATTTTTTTAAATATTATTATTTCCGTTAATTTGCGCTACGAAATAAATTTCCAGTAACTGATTTATTTTTCAATTTTATTATGACTACAATTATATTTCTTATTATATTTCATTAAAATGAAATGATTGTTAGCTCACCAACATCGATTCTTTCAATTTCCATAATACTTATAGCTTTTTTCAAAGCTCGATAATAATTTGCATTCTAAACTCCTAATTGACCTCCATCTAATCTAATAACACTTATTTGTAGATTTGATTTAACGTTAGGATTAATTTTGGCACGAATTATGTACCTATCATATACGAATTAAATTTCATAAATTATATGTCAAATTGACTTAATTCCTATGACAAAATGACATATATGACAAAATTGCAAACAAATTATTAATTTTTTATTAGTGGAGTTTATATAATGGGTAAAATAATTGGAATTGACTTAGGAACTACTAACTCTTGCGTTTCGGTAATGGAAGGCTCGACGCCTGTCGTTATCCAAAACAGCGAGGGGGGACGCACTACTCCTTCGATGGTTGGATTTGCTAAAAATGGCGAGCGCCTCGTTGGGCAAGCTGCAAAGCGCCAATCAGTTACTAATCCTCACAACACGGTTTATTCTATAAAAAGATTTATGGGACGCCGCATGGATGAAGTTACAGAAGAATCCGGCATGGTTCCTTTCAAATTAACTAACTCGGAAGACGGACAAACCATCCGCGTCGATATAGATGGCAGAAAATATTCGCCTCCAGAAATTTCGGCAATGATTTTGCAAAAAATGAAACAAACTGCCGAAGATTATCTTGGGCAAAAAGTCGATGAAGCCGTTATCACTGTTCCAGCATATTTCAATGATGCTCAGCGTCAAGCTACCAAAGACGCAGGCGAAATCGCTGGCTTGAAGGTAAGGCGTATTATCAACGAGCCGACAGCTGCTGCCTTGGCTTATGGTTTGGACAAAAAAGGCAAGAACATGACAGTCGCTGTATATGACTTAGGCGGCGGTACATTCGATATTTCTGTATTAGAAATCGGCGACGGCGTTTTCGAAGTGAAATCTACAAACGGCGATACGCACTTAGGTGGCGATAATTTCGACCACCGCTTAATTGACTATTTAGCAGATGAATTCCAAAAGCAAGAAGGTATTGACTTGCGTAAGGACCCGATGGCTTTGCAGCGTTTGCGTGAAGCAGCTGAAAAAGCGAAAATGGAACTTTCTCAAATGCTTCAAACTGACGTGAATTTGCCATTCGTTACAGCTACGCAAGACGGACCGAAACACTTGAACGTGAACATTACACGTGCCAAATTTGAAAATCTTTGCACTGATTTATTCGACAGATCTTTGGCTCCAGTAGAAAAAGCATTGAAAGATGCTAAGCTTACTCCAAGCCAAATAAGTGAAGTAATCTTGGTCGGCGGCTCGACTCGTATTCCGAAAATTCAAGAGATAGTACGCAATTTCTTTGGCAAAGATCCATCGAAGGGCGTTAATCCGGACGAAGTGGTTGCTGTGGGCGCAGCTATACAAGGTGGCGTTTTGGCAGGCGACGTAAGCGATATTTTATTGCTCGACGTTACACCACTTACGTTAGGCATCGAGACATTAGGCGGAGTTTTGACGCCGATGATTCCAGCAAATACGACTATCCCGACGCGCAAAACTGAAATATTTTCGACTGCTTCAGACAGCCAAACATCGGTGGAAATCCACGTATTGCAAGGCGAACGCTCTTTGGCACGGGACAATAGATCTTTAGGTCGCTTCCACTTGGACGGCATTCCGCCGGCACCTCGCGGCATTCCGCAAGTTGAAGTTACTTTCGACATCGATGCTAACGGTATCTTGGGAGTTTCCGCTAAAGATAAAGCTACGAGCAAAGAACAAAACATTAGAATCGAGTCGTCAAGCGGACTTAGCAAAGAAGAAATTGACAAAATGAAACAAGATGCTCAAAAAAATACTGACGAAGACAAAAAACGTAAAGAAGAAATAGATACACGCAACCAAGCTGACTCGCTTCTCTATTCGACTGACAAACAGCTTAAAGAAATTGGCGACAAAATCCCCGCCGAACACAAAGCTAAAATAGAGTCATCGAAAGAAAGGCTCAGCAAGGCTATCAAAGACAATGCGAGCGATATTCGCCCAGCTATGGATGAGCTTAATGAAGTGTGGAGCGCTGCTTCCACCGCCATGTATCAAAATACAGGTGCAAATCCAGAGCAAGGACAGCCAGAAGGTAATCCAGAGGCTAATCCTAACGCCGAACAAGCCAAAAAGGACGATAACGTCGAAGAAGCTGATTTCACAGTTGTCGATGACGACAAATAGTATTGAAATAGATGATTAAATCTAAAGAGGTTTCACCTTTGCATAAAGGTGGAGCCTCTTTTTTGTAAACTCTAAATATTTTCTTTTACTATGCAAAAACTCAAGGTGAGGTGGCGACGAAAGTGTATTGAGTAGAATTGGGATTATTGTAATCAAAAAAATTGTAGTAAGCATACCGCCCTCCGGACCAAAATTCCCTCCAAATAACGTTGAGATTTGACTATAATCATTTATAAATAACGAAGTACAATTATTACTCATGCCACTAACTTTGCAGCCCATAGCTGGACCTTCGAGAGCATTCCAGAAAAAGTGAAAAGCAATCGGTAGCCAAAGCGTTTTCGTTTTCAAAT
>JBBRJR010000012.1:0-20262 GCA_038218865.1 Kapaibacterium sp. (SeqCode)
ACTAATTTCACTTTCCCCAATTCAAAAGCAAAAGCATCTTGAATGTGCCTCTGCTCGTGTTTTGTCAGACTTTGGTAAAACAAATCTGGCTGGCTAAAATGATCGAAAAAGCTTTTACTTCTCTGTCTGATTTTTACAGCATCGATTCGTTCTTGATACGAACTAAATCCACCTTCGGCGATTTTGGCTTGGAAAGGACAACCGCCAGCCATCGAGTTAGGACTATGCGCTACTTTGCCTTTATTAATTTGCGTTCTATGAATGCCATCACGCTGATTATTAGTTACTTCATTAATCGATTTATTAATTGGAATTTCATGGAAATTAGGACCGCCCAATCTGGAAATCTGCGTGTCTGTATATGAAAATAATCTCCCTTGCAACAGAGGATCGTTAGAGAAATCAATACCTGGAACTACATGACCGGGATGAAATGCAACTTGCTCGGTTTCTGCAAAGAAATTTTCTGGATTTCTGTTTAAAGTCATCTTCCCTATTATTTCCACGGGAACCATTTCTTCAGGTATCAATTTTGTGGGATCCAAAAGATCAAATGCAAATTTATGTTCGTCTTCCTCTGGCACAATCTGTACGCCTAATTCCCATTCTGGATATTGCCCCTCATCAATGGCTTCCCATAAATCACGTCGATGGAAATCAGTATCTTTTCCAGCTATTCTTTGGGCTTCATCCCAAACTAAACCTAAAACTCCTTGCAATGGTTTCCAATGGAATTTAACAAAGTGTGATTTGCCTTCGTCGTTTATAAAACGGAAGGTATGAATACCAAAGCCTTCCATCATTCGCAGGCTTCGTGGAATCGCCCTATCGCTCATCAACCACATAACGTTGTGCATTGCTTCGGGCATCAGAGAAATGAAATCCCAAAAAGTATCGTGTGCAGAAGCTGCCTGCGGAATTTCATTGTGAGGTTCTGGCTTTACCGCATGAACCAAATCTGGGAACTTTGTGGCATCTTGAATAAAGAAAACTGGCATATTATTTCCAACGAGATCATAGTTTCCTTCTTGTGTATAAAACTTGACTGCGAAACCACGTACATCTCTTGGAACATCAGTCGAACCTCTAAATCCAGCTACTGTCGAAAAGCGAACAAAGAGAGGAGTTTTTATTGAAGTATCATTCAGAAATTTTGCTTTAGTATATTTTGCCATTGATTTATAAAGTTGGAAAACGCCGTGTGCGCCAGAGCCTCTCGCATGCACAATTCTTTCCGGAATTCTTTCATGGTCAAAATGCGTGATTTTTTCTCTGAGTATGAAATCCTCGAGCAATGTTGGTCCTCTTTCTCCAGCTTTCAATGAATTTTGATCGTCATTAATTTTCAAACCTTGGTCGGTAGTCATCAGCTCGCCTTGATTGTCAGTGGTGAACTTACCGAGTTGTTCTTGTTTAGGATTTGCCCCATTTTCGAAGGGTTCCTTTTCATTTTTTTTCATAATGCTTTTCTCCTTGATTGGGTTAATATTTTAAACAGCGTTTAAATCTTTAGATTGTAATTTTCCATCAACTGCTTGTGAATTTAAATTTGTATCAGCGATAAAACTTAGTAAACTGTCGGATTTTTTCTCTTCGCCTAAAGTTTTTAATAATAAGTCTAAAGCAATGCGTTCATTGAGAACCTTAGCAAAAGCAGCTAATGTGCCATAGCTTGCAGTTTCGTAATGCTCCACTTTTTGCGCGCTTGCGATAATTCCCGCGTCGCGAACAGGACCTTCTTCAGTTTCTTCAATCGTTTCATCGCCTTCTTTGATGATTCCTTCCATTGCCAAACATTTTTTCCCTTCTGGTTTCATTCCCAGCGATTCGAAGACTTGATCCAATCTTATGACCTGCTCTTTGGTTTGCGCCAAGTGATCTTTGATAGCGGTTTTCAACTTCGTGTCTGTGGCATGTTCAAACATTTTTGGTAATGATTTAACCAAAGCATTTTCTGCCCAATAGATGTCCTTCAATCCATCAATAAAAAGTTCTTTTAGAGTGGAAGCAACATCCTTTGATTGGGACTTGGTCGAGTTTGATTTCTTTGAATCCATTTCATCTTTCCTTAAAATTAATAAATTGACATTATACAGAAATAAAAACAAAACGCTACTGGTAAAATATTATTTTACATTAATAAATATATTTTACTTTTTTGGCTTAATGTTACTTGAATAAGGACTTAAGATGACCTCTCCCTGGCCCTCTCCGAAGGAGAGGGAGGAAGAACCTCACCACCAGCCAATCTCCACTTTGGAAAGGGGAGTAAGAAGAAGAGAAATTCGGGTAGTGGTTAATTTGATTTTCATCTCATTACTATTTCCTTATTCAAGTACCAATCCCTCGTGCAAGAGGTTATCTTCGTCAATTTCCTGTAGGATCTAATTTAAAATTTATTCATTAGCAACCCATACAGATACCGAAGATCCTTTTACTAAAAACTTACAGAATCCGTTATCATCGGTGCCTACATCTTCAGAAAAATTACCCATAATATCATGGAAGCCTTTATTAGCATTCCGTTTGCCCATATCCATTTCCTTATATCCGTCATCTCCATTGCTCATTACCACTGCACACCCGGAATTAGGTTTTTCATCAATTCCGTGCCTTACCCATCCGACGACATTTGGATGGTCAAAATAATCTATTTGGAATCCATAAGATAGGTCTTTTCTCACTTGTAATAATTGTTCTAAACCTTGCACCGTAACCAGATTTATATCATATTCGTTGCCGTCTTTCTCGACCTTATATTCAGCACTGTACAAACTGGGATAAAACACAATAGGGATCCCTTGCTCACGAAGCAATGTAATCGCATACGCCAATGGTTTAAACCAAAAATCAACAGCCGATTCTAAAGACTGCCCTGGCTGTGTGTCTTGGTTCTCTACAAAGGTTACACTTAATTCAGGCTTTACTTGCAATAAACTTCCATCGAATATCTTTCTCAAATCATATTCATTTTTTTGAAGAGATGCTTGACGGAAATTAAAGTGTAGCGGGACATCAAATAATTGAGTTGCATTTTCTACAGCCTCTAAATACTTGAGCAAAATATTGACGTCGTTTTTCCAGTATTCGCTTACAGCAAAAAAATTATTATTCAACTCACGCCTTAAATATTGCAGCCAAACTTTTATAAATTCGGGGGGAATGTGCTTTACGGCATCCATCCTAAAACCATCTACACCAGTGGTTTCTACGTACCACTTGCCCCATTCTAACATTTCTCCTCTTACGCTTTCATTTCTATATTCAATATCTGACCCCATCAATAAATCATAATTGCCAAACTCCTCGTCCATCACCTTTTCCCATTTATCGCCATATTCATTCTGAATGCTATAGATTTTCTTAACGCCATCTTTCACATTATCAATGCCGCTAAATGTGGTAAAGTTCCACTCAAAATTAGAGTATTGTCCGTTCCGTCCGGGAAAATTAAATTTTGTGAATGCCTCGACAGTTTCTGGCTCGCTGATAAATTCATTTCTGTTATCCGGATTCACCTCTATTGCTGTAAATGTTTCTGGATCATCGCCACCTAATTTTTGATTTAAAACCATATCGGCGATGACGCTAATACTATGCTGATGCAAGGCTTCTATGCATTTCAAGTACTCTTCTTTAGTTCCATACTTGGTTCTTACTGTACCTTTCTGGTCAAATTCACCTAAATCAAAATGGTCGTAAACGGCATAGCCCGGCTCATTGACACCGAGTGCAGATTTATATGCCGGTGGTAAGTAAACATGCGTAATTCCTTTGGAGGCGAGTGCTTCGGCTTGCGAGGCACAGTAGTTCCACCATTGTCCGTCATTGGACGAATACCAGTGGAAAAATTGGAAGATAATTGCATTTTGTGTCATGGTATTTCTATTTGTTTTTAAAGAGTTATAGGAAAAATTGTTTCTTGACAGACAGTTGATTAATTCCAATTTTCTTGAGGCTGACTCATAAGTCCTGAATTGGCGTTAAGGAGTTAAACCCATACAACCTACGACTCCCTCTTGCAAAAGGGTGATAAGGAAATAATTGATATGTATGTGCTTACGATACTCATTGCCGATGTTCTTGTCCCCCTCTTTTAAGAGGGGGCTAGGGGGTGTTCATATTATTTTTGCAGTTTTATTGTTCATTTAATAAAAATGTTATGTATAAAACCTAAAAATATACCTTATCGGGGCAGCCCCATGGTTTGAACATAGCAGACCGTTGATATAGTAGTTTTATCTTGTCATTGCAAGCGAACGCGGGAATGACAAAACAGCGATTATTAGTAAATCAACAAACTGCTTAAAATTTAAAAAATTTACGTAAATTTAAAAATAAAACGCTATTATGAAAACATTATTTTACATTAATAAAAATATATTTTTTTGGGCTTTTGGAAATCAAATTACTACTTGTATTTTCATTATTATCAAAATAATTGGCTTACATGATTGTCTTTTGATTTTTATTTTTGAGAATGAATAATGAAAAAAAAACTTAATATTACTATTTTCCTTGTTATTTTACCGCTCATTATGTCGGCAATCACTCATTTTGGGTATATTACGGGCTATACACAAGGATTGCTGTCCTCGAAATCATTCCAAAGCATGTATAATTTTGGAATATATAAATATAGAGTATTAAGTAAAGTATTGCTACTCGAAACAGATAAAATTCTAAGCTCAAGCAAATTAAATGGTATGGATAATATGCTTACGAGAATTGTAATGTTTATTGACCCGGCTGGTAAACTAAGTTTCTACTTTTCATATTTCATAATAAATTCATTCTTTTTCATTCTTTCAACAATATTCTTTTATCTTATTCTCCGCAAGTTTGCATACTTTAATAGTGATAAGAAATTATTTGGAACAACGCTTTTATATATTATAGCAGTCCCAATATTTCAATATGTGCTTGTCCCGTATGACTATACCACATTCTTTTTCAATAATTTGATTATCTTCCTTTTCCTGTATAATATTGACAGAAAATCCGCGGGGATAACAGTTTTGATGTTACTTTCAATCATTCTATCGACTCTCAACCGCGAAACATCTGCTTTATCACTCGCATTTATGGGAGCGTTTCTATATTCTGAGAGTAAAAGAATTTTGCCGTTGCTGAAATTTATGTTTCTGCCGGCTTTGGCATTTATTATACCATATATTGGATTAAGACTTTACTACGGTTTTGATTCAGGTTTGCTGAATGAAATATTCTTGTATCAGAATTTAGCTTCACCACTGAACCAGTTCGGTATTTTCACTGGTATTGTTAGCGTATATTTATTTTATTACTTTGCAAACTACGAGAGTACCAAAAAAGCATTTACTTACTTTCTTGTCTTTTCATTACCGTACATCTTAGTGTCTCTTATTAGTGGAGTAGCTTATGAAATACGCCTCTGGACACCGCTTTTAATAAATCTCGCAATCATTTTAGTGGTTAAAGATAACCAACAAAGTAATCATACAAATAATATGGGGAATTTGAAAAGTTCTATTTGAAATAGTAATAATATTTAAGTAATATTGGATTTTAATAAATAATAAAATATAGAATTATGGAAAATGTATTTTCATTTAATATAAGTGATATTTTCGGTATATTAATTACTGCGGGCGTGTCGTATATAGTACTTATAATTTTAATCCGAATTTTAGGCAAGCGATCTACGTCCAAATTGAACAGTTTCGATTGGATTGTAACAGTTTCGATAGGCTCAATTTTTGCTTCAACTGTCTTACTTAAAGATATATCGTTGTTTGAGGGATGTTTTAGCATATTCTTTTTACTCGCCTTGCAATATATAACTACTAAATTAATCCAAAGATATAAACGGGCTCGCAAAGTGGTGAAAGCCTCCCCAAGTCTTTTGCTGTTTAAAGGAGAATTTATAGAAAATAATCTAAAAAGAGAAAGGGTTTTAGAGGAGGAAATATATGCTGAAATTAGACAAAAAGGGCTGAAATCAATTTCGCAAATTTATGCTATTGTTTTAGAAACCAACTCAAAAATAAGCGTAATACCTAACGATAACAGTGATGACATAGGATTTTCATTAAGGAATGTATCGGGTCTTCCAGAAAGTTTAAAAGATGAAATAAAAAAAACATGAAGATAGAGATGATTGAATAGCTATATCAATGGAGTTGTTGCAACTTAACAACCGTCTGCGTTCTCCACGGGCGATTGCAGCAAGCATACAATTATGGCAGGATAACTATACAGGAGTTCGACGAGTTGGATTTAAAAATACCACTTTCATTAGAAGAAAAAGAAAAAATCAATTTTTAAATTATATTCTTACACGCTTCAGAATTTTTGCATAAATTTCCGAATATTTATCGCGTAGCGATATTATTATGGTAACAACGAAATCTTTTATTGGTCTTATCGTATGTGCGGAAGGCGAACGCCCTTCGCACATACGGGCGAATGTAAAAGCAATACATGGATTGCTCATACGGGAACATTTTTTTTTCATCCACTGACCACTGATAACTATTTCAAATATTCCTACTGAAAAATCGTATTTATATTAATAATTTTTACTTTTGTAATTCTACATATATAAAATTCATGAAAAAAGTTTTTTTAATGGCAGTTTTTATTGCAACATTAATTGTGTCTTGCAATAAATCTGAAAATCAAGATCCTGCCTTAGGCACAAATAAAATCTCGGAAACCTATACTTATCCTGAGAACGGAATTTTAAAGTTTTCAGGTATATCGTGGCGTGTTTTTGAAAACACAGAAACTATGGGATTGGTTGATAATTACACTATGACCATAATTAATAATGCCTTTACAGACAGCCGGGGGCGTCTTCACCTTTTGATTACAAAAGGGGACGATAACTGGTTCGGCGCCGAGCTCAAAAGCGAAAACTCATTGGGTCAAGGCGACTTAGTTGCTTATTTGGACAGCAATTCTTTCCCCATCCATAAAGATTGCATGTTTTCTTTTGGCTCAGAAATGCACTTCGATAGGAAGTTCAACGGACTAACTGAATCGGGCATAAGAATTTATGGTCAAGCTATTGAGCCGCCCGATGGCTTTATCGAATATTACGCATACAATACAGACCGTAAATTTGCTTCTGTCGAGTATCCGAAGGTAAAATTAAGCGATCTCATGGGCAATACGCTGCATATTGTATCAGTGCAATCGAATTTACTCAGCTTTGCTACTCGGCGCGGTACGCTTTTAGACCATTCACATTATTTATATGAATATTCGGTATCCAAAGACATAAAGCGGGATATGCGGCAGGAAGATAAAATTTATTTCACCAAGCCCAGCCAAGATTTGCATGCTTTTCTTCGCTTTTCGCTGAGCGGCATTGAGAACTCGCCGGATAAAGATACCATCGAAATTATCATACCCAAAATTGATTTTCTTTCACCACAATTGGCAAATAAAGAATAATGGCAGAGAAAGTAGTAAGCGTTTCGAAATTAACTAACTCGCTGAAAAGTTTGCTTGAAGTAAATTTTTCCAATATACGAGTCGAAGGAGAAATTTCAAATTTCAAAGAGCACAGCTCTGGGCATAGGTATTTTACTCTGAAAGATAATGCGGCGCAAATTTCTTGCACCATGTGGAAGAGCCGCCCGCTTCGATTTCTGCCAAATGACGGAATGAAAGTTGTTTTGACGGGCAATGTAACGATTTATCCGCCACGGGGGAATTATCAAATCGACGTCAGCAGCATTGAGCCTGCCGGACAAGGCGACTTATATATGGCTTACGAGGCTCTAAAGCAAAAGCTCGAAGGCTTGGGCTATTTTGCTGCACAAAATAAAAAAATGCTGCCGAAACTGCCAATGCACATAGGCATAGCAACCTCTGCGACAGGTGCAGCCTTGCAGGATATGCTTTCGACTATATCTCGCAGATTTGCAGGCGCGAGCGTTTATTTCCGTCCAACACTCGTGCAGGGTGAAGGCTCAGCAGAAGACGTAGTCCGTGCCATCGGAGAGCTTGAATTAACGCCAGCAGAAGTGATTATCATCGGGCGCGGCGGCGGTTCAATCGAAGACCTCTGGGCTTTCAATATGGAAATTGTTGCTGACGCGATATTTAACGCTCGAGTGCCAATTATCTCCGCTGTCGGACACGAAACAGATTTTACTATAGCCGACTTTGTTGCAGATTTCAGGGCGGCTACTCCTACTGCCGCCGCCGAACTCGTTACGCCCTATCTATTGCGTGAATTAGATGAAAATTTATCAGAAAGCATGTTTTATTTGGATAAGTTGATGAAATCCGCTATTTCTCGGAAAAAGGAAGAATTAGGCTCCACTTTCGGAAAACGCGTAAATAAATTAATCGGCGACACGATAAAGCAACACTCTCAAACTCTGGACGTTGCAGAAATGATTGCTCGGAAAAAATTAGAGCAAACTCTTGCTATGAAACACGTGAATTTGGAGCATCAGATAAAGCTTTTGCATTCGTTCCATCCATTGGATCCCTTGCGTCGCGGATTTGCACTACTCAAAAGCGAAGGCGTAATAATAAAAGCCGGAACAAAACTCGAGGGCTTAAAAGAAATGGAAGTCATTCGTGAGAACGATTCGGCACTCGTAAAAATCGAAAAAGTTTATCAGGGGGCAGGCTATCAGGCGGCAGCCGGCAGATAACAGGCAGCAGGAAAGGCAATTAGTTTTCGGTCGTCAGTTTTCAGTGGTCGGAGAACTGCTTCGCAGGCATTAGGCTTTGAGCTGTAGGAAAGCTTGCAAACATAGATTTCTTTCCGTAGGGAACAACCATGGTTGTTCCTTACAATCGTGTTTCTCGTAGGGGGCTTCGACAGGCTCAGCCACCGAATGAAAATGTGGGTATCATCACAAGGTTATTTGAACATGCGTGCCAGTCTTAAAAGCACGTCATTTGACTTGTGAGACAGTTTCTTATAATGTTGCTTGTAGGGACACGGCATGCCGTGTCCTTGCTTCATAAACCCTTAACAAAAGCCTAATTCTTCTCCACTGGTTAAAGTTATGAATCGTATCGAAACCAACAAAGGCATAGCAAGTAACAGACTTCAGGCTTAAGGCATTAGGCGTTGAGCGGTAACGGGAGGCTGACAACTGAAAACTGGCAATTGACAACGATAAAAATAATTTTAATAAATATATTTAGGTACAATATAAAATGAAAAATGATAATTTTGAAAAGAAAATCTTGCGAGTGCAAGAAATAGTTGATTTGCTCGAAGAGGGCGAATTGCCAATTACTGAAATGATTGAGCTTTACGAAGAAGCGATGAAGCTTTCGATAGAGTGTCGGCAATTTTTAAGCGAAGCTGAGATGAAGGTGGAATCAATATCGAAAGAATATTTTTCACCTGCTCAAAAGGAAGAATTCAAAAGTAGTGATGAAATTTTTTAATGCAGCGCCATCTATAATCTTTAATTCATTCTCACAAATAACCGGCAACAGTTTATCAATAACTGTTGCCGGCTATCAGTTTTCAACTATTGTAGGCATCAACCTAATGCGCGCCTAATTCCTTTCTCTTAGTACTTTGGCGACTAGCTCGGCTGCATCTTTTAAATTTGTTGCTACATCGAATTTAAGCCCCGAAGCGAGCAATGTTTGCTTACCTTCGACAGCGTTCGTACCGTCTAAGCGAACTATGACCGGTAGATTTACATCTATTGAATTCAAGGCTTGGACTATGCCGTCGGCTACCTTGTCGCAGCGGACTATTCCGCCGAAAATATTTATCAAAACCGCTTCTACGTTGGGGTCGCTCATCATTATTCTGAAAGCGTTCGAGATGCGTTCGACATTTGCTCCACCACCGACGTCAAGGAAGTTTGCCGGTTCGCCGCCAGAAAGTTTTATCATATCCATAGTCGCCATAGCCAAGCCAGCGCCATTGACCATGCAGCCGACGTTGCCGTCGAGTTTGATGTAATTCAAATCGTATTTGGAGGCTTCGACTTCGAGAGGTGCTTCTTCGGCTAAGTCTCGTAAATCTTTGTATTCAGCATGGCGATAAATGGCGTTGTCGTCGAATGTCATTTTTGCGTCGAGCGCAATTATTTTATTGTCAATAGTTAGCACCAGTGGATTTATCTCCAAAAGGCTGGCGTCGAGTTCCTCGTAAGCTTTAACAAGTTTTTTGATGAAAACGACGAAATTTTTAAATGCTTCGCCGTCTAAATCCAAAGCGAAAGCCAAGCGGCGGGCTTGGTAATCTTGGAAGCCGATTTTCGGATTAATCCATTCTTTGATAATTAATTCGGGAGTTTCTTCGGCAACTTTTTCTATCTCCATGCCGCCTTGCGTGGAAACCATAATAGTATTCATACTCGTTTGTCTGTCCAAAACGATAGAGGCGTAGAATTCTTTGGCAATTTGGCAGCCTTCTTCAATTAAGAGGCGATTTATTATGCTGCCTTCGGCGCCAGTTTGTATGGTAACGAGTTTTTGCCCTAACATTGCGACAGCCAATTTATACGCTTGATTTGATAGGTTTTCTCCGCGAAGCAGCGTTACGCCTCGTACTTCGTCATCGCCCAAAAGCATCTGTTCGTTTGTTTCGGCATTGAAAACTTTTCCTTTGCCGCGTCCGCCAGCGTGAATTTGTGCTTTCATTACGACGACGGGCATTCCCTGCGATTCAAATTCGTCCCATGTAATTTTTCCGGCTTCTTCCGGCGAGAAAACGACCTTGCTTTTCAATATAGGTACGTCATACCGAGCGAGAAGTTCTTTAGCTTGGTGTTCGTGAATTTTCATTTTGCGAGCCTGCAATTTGTTTTTAAATATATTAATAATAATTATCAGGATAATAACTCTTAAAATCGTATAAGTTTTAAAAATATTTTGGCAAAGCTAAAAATTTATGATTATACAATAATAATCAAAATTAATATAGTAATTGTTCGTTCTTTACGATTTGAAAAATAATTAAATTATAAGTTTTAATGAAACAAACACCAAATGCCTCAGTTATATTGAAGCTCGAAAAGCTGATAAAACAAAAGCGCGGGACAATTAATGCCTCCGAAGCAGCAGTAGCAACGGGATATTCGATAGATGAAATCAACACCGGTTTCTCCCGTATGATCGAGCTATACGAGTCCAAGGTCTCGATGGATTATTCGACCGGCGCTGTTGTTTATAATTTCGCATATCCATTAAAGCCTCGCGGCAAAAAAAGCTTCAAAGAAATTATGACTTCCGTTGGCGAAGCAGCATATAAAGTATTCAAGAAAGTATATAAAGTCGCGATTGGGGTAATATTAATAGTTTACACAGTGCTTTTCGCGGTTATACTTTTAGCTGCAATGGTAGCTGGCTCCTCCAACCGCGATAATGATCGCGGTGGTGGCGGTATTCGATTTGATTTCCTTATCAATATATTCATGTCAATCATACACGGTATGCAAATGGCTGCCATCACTCGAAATATGGTAGAGTATTCGACTGATTCCTACGGCATGCGATATCAGACAGTACGAAAAGACAAAAAGAATTTCATCGCTTCAGTTTATGATTTCGTCTTTGGGCCCGAGCGAGTGCCGCAAGATCCGCTGGATGACGCCAAAGAAGTTGTCGCATATTTGAAAAAGCAATCGGAGGGAAAATTAACTGCTGGCAGTATTCTTTTGCTTTCAGGCGGCAATTATGATTCAGCCGAAAGTAAACTTGCCGAGTATTCAGGACGCTTCGAAGGTGACTTGCAAATTACGACCGACGCAGTTTTGGTCTCCGAATTTTATCATCTGCAAGCGGTAGAGCCATCTTGGCTGGACGGGAAAATCGTTTATTATTTCGATGAAGCCGAAGCGCCTTGGGTTCTGACTGGCAACACCACAGGCAGAAACTTTGCCGTAATAGCAATGAATGCTTTTAATCTTGTATTTTCATCTATTTTAATCGGTACATATTTCAATAATGCCTTGATGGCATTTGCACTCGGGTTTTTCCCGCTTGTCTTCTCTATATTATTTTTCCTTGTTCCGCTTTTTAGAATATTTTACAATATGAAAAGAAATAAAGAGCGAAAAGAAAGCATTCTGAAAAAGAAATTGTTTCGTGGAATCATTAAAAATGTTCATACTTCTGCTTCTCAGGAACAGATTTTTGCCGATGGCGGCGTAATTGGAGAAGAGTTTGAAGATGCCAAAGCTGTGTTTGAAAAAAGCGTTATCGATTACGCAGGCGAGATAAATATTTCTGAAATGGGCACGCCGCTTTATTCGTTCAGAAGGCTTAGCCAAGAACTAAAAATAGCGTAATATAATTTTTCTTTATGTATAAAAATTGAGTAAATAAAAAAAAAGTTTTTTATTATTGTAAAATTTACTTAATTTAAGCAAAACAATGCAGATATATTTGGTTAATAAGTAATTAACACGCTAATCAGAAGGCATCTATTAGTTACATTGTTTTTTTTTGCTCTCAGGGATTTTTAGAAAATTGAAAATATAAAAACATAAAGCCCTATAAAATAACAAGCTATTGGGCTTGAAATAATATACGAAGGAAGTTTACTTATAATGAGAGTTATATTTTTAGGACCTCCGGGCGCTGGAAAAGGTACCCAGTCCCAAAATATTTGCCGAGATTACGGCATAAAACAAATTTCCACTGGCGATATACTTCGCCGGCACACAACTAACCAAACAGAATTAGGCATAGAGGCGGCTTCGTACATGAATCGCGGGGAATTGGTTCCGGATAATTTGATGATAGATATTATTGTTACCGAATTCAAAAAGCCTGATTACAACAAGGGTTTCCTCTTGGACGGCTTTCCTCGGACAATTCCGCAAGCTCAGGCTCTCGACGGAATGATGGCGCGTTTGGGCATACGACTAAATTGCGTACTGGTGCTGGAAGTGCCACACGAGGACATAGTCCAGCGAATAAGTTTGCGCCGGACTGACCGCCGAACGGGACGCACGTACCATTTGCTGTTTAATCCTCCGCCTCCGGGTGAAGAGTTCGAGCTTTTCCAACGAGAGGACGACCAAGCCGAAACTGTTACGCGGCGGCTGAAAATATATGAAAAATCAACCAAACCACTGATAAAATATTATTCCTCGATGGGCTTGGCACATAAAATAAACGGGCTCGGCACATTGGATTCCGTTTACGAGAAGATAGCCAAAGTTTTGGACAATAGGGCCTAGCAGGCGGCAGGTAACAGGAAAAAAGACTGTCGGTTGTCGGTGAAAGGCAACCGACCACCGATAACAGTAAACAAAATGCCTTTCCTGTTGCCTATAACCTGACGCCTGTTGCCTTCCCTGCCTTTCACAGACCACCGAAAACTGATTACCAAAAACATTTATACCTGCAGCCATACACCTGACTCCTGCTTAATCTAAAAAAAATAAATAATTTAAAAAAAATATTTGGTAGATTACAAAATATGTCTTATTTTTGTATTCAATTTCGTTTCGATTTAGAAACAAACTGGGACGTCGCCAAGTGGTAAGGCACCGGTTTTTGGTACCGGCATTCGTAGGTTCGAGTCCTTCCGTCCCAGCTTTTTTATTGATGAATGGCTCTTATAGAAATGCATGATTTCAAAATAGCAGCGGGACGCTCTAACAAGCTTTTAGCCGACAAAGTTGCCGGTCATTTGGGTTTGGAGTTGTCTGAAACTTTGATCCGCAATTTCAGCGATGGCGAAATTTGGGTTAAGTTCGACGACAATGTTCGTGGCGTGGATCTCTTTATAATTCAATCTACATTTGCTCCAGCTGATAATATCATGGAGCTTTTGATGATGATAGACGCCGCAAAGCGAGCTTCAGCAAAGCGAGTTACGGCAGTCATTCCCTACTATGGATACGCTCGGCAAGACCGCAAAGACCAGCCCCGTGTTGCTTTAACAGCCCGATTAGTAGCGAATTTAATTGAAAGAGCCGGCACTGACCGCGTTATTACAATAGACTTACATTCATCGCAAATACAAGGCTTTTTCGATATTCCGATGGACCACCTCTACGCTTCTCCCGTTTTGGTGCGTGCAGTTAAAAAATTAGGGCTTGACCCCGTTGCTTTTGCTGCTCCCGACGTCGGCGGTGCTAAAACTGCCCGTGCTTACGCAAAACGTTTCGGCGGCGATCTCATTCTTGTCGATAAAAGGCGCCCGCAGCACAATGTGGCTGAAATAATGCATATTATCGGCGATGTCAAAGATAAAAACGTCGTTATCGTCGATGACATGATTGATACTGGCACTACCTTTGTCAATTGCGCCGAAGCACTTATGGACAAAGGCGCTCTCAATATCGTCGGCATTTGCGTCCATCCAGTTTTCTCCGGCAATGCATTGGACAAAATAGACGCTTCTGAAGCTATAAGTAAGATTTACGTTACAGATACAATGCCGCTTAGAAGGCATTCTGAGAAAATTGAAATTGTTTCCGTTGCGGAATTGCTCTCCGAAGCTATTATCCGCACTCACGACAATCGATCCATCAGTTCACTTTTTGAAATTGAAAGATAAATTAAACAGATATATTTGAGGATTAAAAAGCTATGAAAGAAATAGCACTTAATGTGAAAAGAAGAGAAACCGGCAAGCAAACCGGCAAGCAACCTTCTAAAAAAATGAGAAGAGAAGATATAATACCCGGCGTTTATTATATGAATGGCAAGGAATCCGTTGCAATCGCTTCTGATCCGCTTTCATTGCGTCCTATTATCTACTCCGCTTCCAAAAAAATCGTGAATCTCACTATCGAAGGTGATGCCGAAACCAAAAGCTGCGTTTTGAAAGATGTAAAATTTCATCCGGTAACGGATAAGATTATGCACTTTGATCTCTTAGGGCTTAATCCCGGTCATCCAATCAACATTCAGGTTCCTGTGGTTGTCAAAGGACAGCCTATCGGCGTCCGCAAAGGCGGAAAAATGCAACAATTCCTGCACACCGCAAAAATCAAATGCTTGCCGAAAGATTTGATTGATGCCATTGAAGTAGAAATTACAACCCTCGAAATGGGACAATCCATCTACATCAAAGATGTTCAAATCGACAATATAGAAATCGACGTTCCAACGGATACTATCATCGTAGCTGTCTTTGCTCCACGCGGAGCCTCAGCTACAGAACTTGAAGACGCAGCAAAATAAGTTAGCTTTCAGTTTTCACAAGTCCGCTGTCGATATTTAGAAAATTAGATGGAGTTCACCTCGAGGCGAACTCCATCTTTGCGTTTCAGATTATATTATTATTACCTAACATCTGCCGCTTGCCTGCTTTCAGCTCGCAAGCCTCTACTCAAGAATTATTTTCGTAGAACGGATGCTCCGGAGTGCAAGCAACTTAAATCACTTCCAAAGTACAATTTAACAAATTTATCCAACTTTTGAGCAAAAAATATTTGAAATGCCAGGCAATTCCCTATCTTTCCTGTTTTTACAATCTTCGATAACACCTGAAACCTGCTACTCGCTCTGCCATTCCTGTTGCCTGCCAGCTTTAAGTCTGACATCTGTTAAAAGGCGTGGCCTATGCCAAAGTGAACGAGAACTTTGCCGAAAGGCTTGGCTTGGCCCAAAGGGTCGCGGATAGGCGTGGCGAAATCTATTCTTATCGGTCCAACGGGAGTGTAATATCTTAATCCTAAGCCAACCGAATACGCCAAATTTGTCAGATAATCCAAAGGCTTCAACTTTATAGTTTCTATACCCAAATACCAGTGGAAAGCGTTGCCGAAATCTAAGAAAGCGGCGATGCCTAAATTCGCTATCTGATTTGCTATAGTTTCACTGAAGCCCGAGGGTCTTGAAAATTTGTATCTTAGCTCGACGCTTCCTTCTATTAAACCGCCATTACCGATGAAATTCTGCATATATTCGTAAGCCCTTTTTGAGCCCAAGCTGTCCCTCGTGATTTTTGTATATCGCAAGGTTCGAGAAGCCCATCCTCTTACGCTATTGCTGCCACCTGCGAAAAACTGTTTATCTATCGGCACGTAAACGTTGGCTTCGTCCATCAATCGAATAAAACCGAATCGCCCTTTCAAAGCGCCGACGAGATTATTTGTAATTGGGATAAATTGGCTGTGCATAGCCTGAAAGCGAAAAAATCGAGCAATACCGCTGATTGACGGATGAGATAAAAAGACGTTCCAGCCGTCGAAACCGATGTATGTATATGTTCCTTTGGTAGGATTAAAAGGATTATCTTTGCTATCGCCAATAAGTGAGAAACCGATAGAATTACTTGTGAAAATGTGCAAGCCCGGCTCTTTCAAGTATTGATATAAATTATTATAAAGATAAAAAGCTTGGATGATGCGCAGAGAATCCTCTGTACTTTCTTGTTTTTTTGAGGCATTGCCGACAGCATCTTTAAAGTTCACCGGATCTTCGCGTTCGAAAACGAAATCCAGACTCATCGAATTGAAAAAAGACTTTTTTGAAAGACTTATAGGGAACTTAATAGGAAACGAAAGAGTATTAATTTGGAAAAAGTTATTTATCGTACGTACGGAATAACCTGCCGAAGCAGATATTCCAACGCGAGAATCATTGACAAGCCACAAAAGAGGCTGTGCGTACTTAGCACCAACTTGCATTTCGTAGTCAAGATTATCGATGCTTTCAATAAGTCTAATAATATCTTTGAAACCAAAGCTAGCAAAAAGCGTTCCTGATTGAGCCATACCAAATAAATTCCGATGATTAATCGAGCCTTCGATACCTGCATTATAATTTGTCAGCTGCGTATGATTACCAAAAAGTCCGAGACTCCACTCGCGATGCTTTCGATAATTAGATAGTACACAAAAATTCAAAGTAGAGTCCTCAAGCGGCTTAGGATTTTCGCAAGTATCAATCGAAACAGTTTCAAACGTTCCGATGGAAAGAAGGTTATCCATGGAAGAATTGACTTTTCGGCGGCTGTACCAATCATGCTCGCGGAAATCCAACTGTTTGCGCTTCATTCCGTTAACCACGAGGGGCTGACCACGAGTAGAATCGATGAAATTTATCTCGCCGATGCGAATTCTTTTACCTGTATTAAAATAAACCGTAACGCTGTCCAGATTTTCTTTTAAATCCATTGAAACAACTGGTTTTTCATAAGTAGCAAAATAATATCCGCCGTTCAAAAGCTCAGCGTGAATCATATTAATCTCAGGGATTAGCTCTAATTCATTGAAATTATTGTCTTTTCGTTGAGAAATAATTTTATTGATTTTAGTTTTTATCTCTGGCGCTACATTCTCTAAGCCCATATAGACAACCGTGTCTAACAGAAAACGAGGTCCCTCATCGATAATAAAGTTCAAAATATTTTTCTTATGTTCCGAATCAGATTTGAAAGTATAAGATATTGATGCCAAGTGAAAGCCGTTTGTGTTGTAATAATGCCACAGTGAAAGAGTATCGGCTAACACTGTGTTTTCATCGAAATATTTGAGTTCACCTTCTAATGATTTTATTGCCGTATTCAGCTCACGGAGAATTACTCGGGGAGCTGCATTGTTTCTCTTAGATTCATAATAGTAAGCTTGCAGTACTTTGTGTGGCAGACTTCGGCTGGTTTCGCGAGAGGCAATAGCAAAGAAAAGTACGTCGTTGGAATAATATTTATTTCCGGTAAACTTTATTTCACCGATTTCATAAGCATTAGCATATCTTACAGCAGGCACTAAATTATTAGCAATAATATTTTCTGCAGCTTGGCTTTTCATACCAGCGGCAAAATATATTATTAACCCAAAGCAATATATTAATACTTTTTTCATATTTTTAATATTTTTGCCGATGTCCGTTAAATTGATTTTACTTTCATCACGCATTCGGAACAATTAAATTCCAGTTTATATTTTCTTTTTCCATTTTGCAAATACATGGATTTTGCGTTATCCGCTGCTTTGACAGTGCTTTCCATGCCAAAGCTTAAGCGAGGACAATCGCCAATCTCATGCTTTAAGCAGTGCTTCGTGGTCATTACGACTAAGCCCTTATTATCGTCCAATAGTTCAAATGCATTCTCAATCTCTCTAACTCCATGCTGCAAGTAAAATTTTTCGGCTTGAGAATTTGACACATTATCCGAATAATCAAGTGTTTGCTTGGGATAAATTACATTCTGTAATATATTCTTTCGCTTTTGACGAATATAATTAATTGAAATTTGATTTTCTAATTTTTCAATCAATGTGCGGCGTATGCTGTTTATAACTGATTTTTTTAGTGATATTATTTCGTCAAGCTGCCCTGTAGCTGTATTTTGATTGTTAATTATTACAATATTATCAACCTCAAAAATCGTACCGCCAGTTTTTGAAAATTGGTTTTTTAGGATATTTTCATCTAACTCAATTGCTATTGTCTGAAATAAAACTTCTTCTGCTGAATTGCCGTGCTTATCCTTAGCAGAGAATACTATTTTGTTGTTTTCGGCGAGAATTTCAAAATCAATTTGTAGCTTCCGTTCCGTAAGGTCTTGCTCTAAGAGCTTTTCAAATGCTATATCTTGATTACGATATATCATTGCGCCATCTTTTATTTCAACGATTTTATTTGCCGTTATAATTTTCCCGTCTATTTTATTGACAAAAAAACCGTTCAAATCAGCATCGCCGGCAAAGCAAAGCCCGTCGCCGGCATGAATTTCTTCACTAGTCTCTAACTCAAATTGCTTGCCAGTGCAATTTTGAGCGTAACCCAAAAATTGCCCGTTGGATTTAGGAGATTGCGGATTTATTACGCTTTCATTCCTGCCTTCAATGAAATAATCAGTAAAGCCACGATTAAAACTTCGATCGGGCAAGGGCTCGAAATGGAAGTAATGCTTGCCGTTCGAAGAACGCTCCAAATCGTTGTCGCGAGCTAAAAGCTCATCAATTTTTTTCCTATAAAAGGCAGTAATATTTTTCACGTAATTTAAATCTTTAAGCCGCCCTTCAATTTTAAAAGATGTAATGCCGGCATTTAATAATTTTTCAAGATATTCGCTTAAATTTAAATCTTTCGTCGATAGCAAATACTTGTCTTTTTGCAGGACTTTTCCTTTGTCGTCTAAAAGATCATATTTCAAACGGCAAAGCTGGCTGCATTCGCCGCGATTGCCGCTTCGGCCTTTTTCGAAATGGCTGATATAGCATTTTCCGCTGAAACATACACAAAGAGCGCCATGCACAAAAAACTCCAGTTCCGCTTTTAATTCATTGCGTATCTGTCCGATTTGGCTTAAACTTAATTCACGTGCTAAAATAAAACGTGAAATGCCGCAGGCTTCTAAAAAACTCATGCGGCTAATTTCATAATTATGTGCCTGCGTGCTGGCAAAAAGCGGTATAGGCGGCATTTCCATTTGCAAAAAAGACATATCTTGCATTATAAGTGCATCGCAACCCACTTCGTAAAGTTGAAACGCCAGCTTTCGAGCATCATCTAATTCATTTTCGAACAATATAGTATTGACAGCAGCGTAAACTTTTGCATCAAATTTATGAGCAAAAATAGCCAGCTCCTCTATATCGCTGATAGAATTGCCCGCTTGCTTGCGAGCGCCAAAAAGCGGTCCTGCCACGTAAACGGCATCAGCGCCATAGCGAATAGCTGTTTTGCCGAATTCGAGATTTTTTGCTGGAGAGAGCAATTCAATTTTCTTTTTTCCCAAGATAGCCTTTGACTTATTGGTGATACATCAACTTTTTTCATTGGAACGATTAAGCAAAATAAATATTACGGATAGCCAATATGTTGTACATTATCGACCCTTGGCAACTTACTAATGTCATTTGAATAACGAAATACAGATTTGAAAGAACAATGCGGTGATACCAGCATTTTTAAACACCCCCCGACCCCCCTCTTACAAGAGGGGGAGGAAAAAACGCATGAATTATAAGAACTTACGAAATTCAATTTCCACGTTCTAGTCCCCCCTCTTTTAAGAGGGGGCTAGGGGGTGTTCATATTATGTTTGCCGTTTTATTGTTCATTTAACAAAAATGTTATGTATAAAACCTAAAAATATTGCTTATCGGGGCAGCCCCTCGGGGAGAGGTCAAATTAAGCACTTATTCAAGTTACAATATTGATAGCTTACTAACCACTCCCTACTCCCACTATAGACTATAGACTATAGACTACTGACTCTCTACCGCTTTCTCCTGCGGCACAAGCCGTATATTTTGTCCCCACTTTATCTGTTCTTCCATGCGGCAAGACCAAACAAGTTCGTCGTTCCAAACAGTTATATCCGGGCAGCCGTCGCACATATTGAGCCTGCCGTCTTCTAAA